>JAUNWG010000055.1 GCA_030540435.1 Eubacteriales bacterium | reverse complement strand
CTGGAGAGAAAATCTGGATAAAAATATATTGGAGATCAATCACTGCCGGGAGGGGCGGGAAGGAAGTACGCTTTTAAGCGGTTCCTGCTTGTATCTTGGTGAGGGGGATCTTTCCATTCATACAATGGATAACTGTTCCCCGGAGATGAGCTTTCCCTTAAAGCATTATCGTGGAATCTCTGTGGTAATCAACCTGAAAATCGTAGCAGAAAACCCGCCGGAAATCCTTTCTGAGAGTGGCATTGACATTTTAGATTTTAAGGAAAAATTCTGTGCGGAAGGAAATTGTTTTGTTATGCGGGCAAAGGATGAGATTGAACATATCTTTTCTGAACTTTATTCTGTGCCGGATTGCCTGCAGAAACCCTATTTTAAGATAAAGGTCCAGGAGCTTTTATTATTCCTATGTATGGTAGACGTATCGAAAGAAAAGCAGCGGGAGCAGTATACCTCCCCGCAGGTGGAAGTTGTGAGAGAAATACACAAAAAGCTGATTTCCAATCTGCAGGTGCGCCCTACGATTGAGGAACTTTCTAAAGAATATCTCATCAATACAGCAACATTAAAAGATACGTTTAAAGGAATTTACGGACAACCGATTGGTGCGTATATGAAAGAATATCGGATGAAACAGGCTGCTGTTCTACTTCGACAAACGCAGTACACCATAGCAGAGATTGCAAATCAGGTGGGGTACGAAAATCAGAGTAAGTTTGCGACTGCTTTTCGGGATATTTTGAAAATGGCACCAGCCGAATATCGAAAGCAAAACAGTAGTGACTGATTTGTTTGAAAGGTAAACCGTAAATTAAGACTATGGATGTTTCTATACAGCATTTAATTGACTGGATCGTTGAATGAGACAACTTCCAGTTTGCAAAGAACAAGATAGGTGTTAGAAAATGAACGATGATTTAGAGCGGTCTCTAATCGCGCAGTAGACCTATTACCAGACTAACCCACAATCATGTGATTCCGGCAGAGAATGAACATTTGATTCAGGAAGCACTTTCTGAGCTAACCCATGGAACAACCATTTTCAAATAATGGTTTCTGTTTCAGCCGTGTCTGGGTCAACACCAACATCAATCAGCCGTTGTGTAAAAAATCGGTGCCGCTCATAAATCTTCTCAGCAATCGCTTGCCCAATTTCGATCAGATGGAGGAAACCGCTCTGATCCATGGCCAGAAAGCCTCCGGCCCGCAGGATACTGACTGCACGGCTAATGCTGGGCTTATATTTTATCCAATTTTCCAGCCTTCAGCCTGTTCCCGAATTCGGATAAAATCCCGATGAGTCCCTTCTTATGCCATCAGTTGCGTATGGTTTCCTTTCTGAGCAACTGTCCCATTGATAATCAGAATCTGATCCGCATTCTCAATGGTTGCCAACCGGTGAGCAATGGTTATAATAGTTGTACTTTCCAATATTTAAGTATCTAGGCTGTTGGGGAAATGGGAGGTGAGATGCCATGACACGGCTGCAAAAGCATGAATTCCGAGCCGGAGTCGTTGCAGTATTGCTGATTATCTGTGCAATCCTTGCCCGTGTTTTCACAAAATTCGGTTATCTCCCGGTAACGTTAGGGCCGCCCCCTTTCTGTATTCCGTACAGTCAAAAGCCGCACTCTAATGATTGGGCTTTCGACAAAAATTGTAATGAATATAAGATGCGCGTGTATCTTGACAACATTGTCATAAGATACTATAATAAACAAGTCTTAAACAGAAAAAAGACGTTGAAGAAGAGGAGTACATCCTTTTACCGGCACAGAGAGGAGCCGTTTGGTGCAAGGCTTCGCGGCAGGGGATGGAAGGTCGCTTCTGAGTCGATGCACTGAAACCGGATATATTTTCCAGAAAATAAGTGCTTTCGGCCTGCCACCGTTATCCGGCAGTAAAGTGCGTACAGGCACATTGTACCTGTGCGAAGGTTGGGTGGTACCACGGAGCAGATATCTTCGTCCTAATGAGCTGGACGGGGATTTTTTTATTTTCTTGGTACTGTACTGACAGGTAAATTCTGCTCAATAAATAGAAATGTATTATTAGGAAGGAGTGCAATCGTCGTGACAAACGAATTGCCAAAAACGTATGACCCGAGTGCCACGGAGGACAAGCTGTACCAGACGTGGGAGGAAAAGGGTTATTTCAACGCTGAGGTAGACGAAACCAAGAAACCGTTTACCATTGTTATCCCGCCTCCGAATGTTACTGGCCAGCTGCATATGGGCCATGCATTTGATGAGACACTGCAGGATATCCTGATCCGTACCAAGCGTATGCAGGGCTATTCTGCGCTGTGGATGCCGGGCACGGACCATGCAGGTATTGCAACACAGATCAAGGTAGAGGAAAACCTCCGCAAGGAGGAGGGGCTGACCCGTTATGACCTCGGACGTGAGAAGTTCCTTGAGCGCGTCTGGGAATGGAAAAACCAATATGGAAACCGTATTATTCAGCAGCTGAAAAAGCTCGGTTCGTCCTGTGATTGGCGACGTGAGCGTTTTACAATGGACGAAGGCTGCTCCAAAGCAGTAAAAGAGGTCTTTGTCAACCTGTATGATAAGGGTCTGATCTACAAGGGTAGCCGCATCATCAACTGGTGTCCGCATTGCACTACAGCGCTGTCTGATGCTGAGGTAGAATATGAAACACAGCCGGGCAAGCTGTGGTATATCCGCTATGACATCAAGGATTCCGACGAGAGTGTTATTGTTGCTACGACCCGTCCAGAGACCTTCATGGGCGACACCGGCGTTGCTGTCAACCCAGAGGATGAGCGTTACAAGCATCTGATCGGTAAGATGGCGATCCTGCCGATCATTGGACGTGAGATCCCCATTTTTGCTGATGATTACGTCGACAAAGAATTTGGCACTGGCTGCGTAAAGACTACACCATGCCACGACCCGAATGACTTTGAAATGGGCCAGCGCCATAATCTGGAGCAGATACTGGTATTCAATGAAGATGCAACTGTCAATGAAAATGGCGGTAAGTATCAGGGCATGGACCGCTATGAATGCCGTAAGGCTGTTCTGGCTGATCTGGAAGCAGAAGGTCGTCTGGTCAAGATCGAAGACCACACCCATAATGTCGGCACCTGCTATCGCTGCGGTACGACCGTAGAACCTATGACTTCTGCACAGTGGTTTGTAAAGATGGCGCCGCTGGCAAAGGAAGCGATCCGTGTCGTTGAAGATGGTGAGATAAAGTTTGTACCGGAGCGCTTTAGCAAGACCTATATCCGCTGGATGGAAAATGTACACGACTGGTGCATTTCCCGTCAGCTGTGGTGGGGCCACCGCATCCCGGCTTATTACTGCGAGGATTGCGGCAATATGGAGGTTTCCAAGACGGATGTTACCGTGTGCCCGAAGTGCGGCGGCACTCATATCCGTCAGGAGGAAGATGTACTGGATACTTGGTTCTCCTCTGCGCTTTGGCCGTTTTCCACGCTGGGCTGGCCGGAAAAGACCAAAGAACTGGAATACTTCTATCCGACTGATACGCTGGTCACCGGCTATGATATTATTTTCTTCTGGGTTGCCCGCATGATCTTCTCCGGTATGGAGCACATGAAACAGGTTCCATTCAAGACTGTATATATTCATGGTCTGGTACGCGATGAGCAGGGCAGGAAGATGTCCAAATCGTTGGGCAATGGTATTGATCCGCTCAAGGTGATCGATCAGTATGGTGCGGATGCACTGCGCTTCACGCTGGCAACCGGCAATTCTCCCGGTAACGATATGCGTTATTCCAAGGATCGCGTCGAGGCGAGCCGTAATTTCTGCAACAAGATTTGGAATGCTTCCCGCTTTATCCAGATGAATCTGACGATCGACAAGGTACAGCTGCCGGAGAAGCTGACAATGGAGGACAAGTGGATTCTGTCTAAGTACAATACGCTGGTACAGGATGTCACTACCAACATTGATAAGTATGAACTGGGCATTGCTGCACAGAAGCTGAATGACTTTATTTGGGATGTATTCTGTGACTGGTATATTGAGATCGCAAAGACTCGTCTGCAGAACAAGGATGACAAGGAAACCTGCGAAAATGTACAGAATGTTCTGTGCTATGTGCTGTCCGGTTCCATGCAGCTGCTGCATCCGTTCATGCCGTTTATCACAGAAACGATCTGGCTGGCATTGCCGCATGAGGGTGAAACAGTTATGCTGTCCAAGTGGCCGGAGTACAGCGAAGCACTGTGCTTCCCGCAGGAAGAAGCGCAGATGGAGATCCTGATGGAGAGCATCCGTGCAATCCGCAACCGTCGTGCTGAGATGAATGTACCGCCATCTAAGAAAGCACATGTTTATGTGGTTACTGCCGATGCAGCGTGCCAGGCTGTCTTTACCGACGGCGAAGCATGCTTCCTCAAGTTGGCATATTCCAATGAGCTGACGGTTTCCGATACGGCTCCAGCGGATTCTGCTAAAATGGTATCTGTTGTCACCGGAGATGTACAGATGTACCTGCCGATGAACGAGCTGGTCAACTTTGCGAAGGAAAAAGCGCGTCTGAATAAGGAAAAGAAAAAGGCTGAAAAGGACCTTGCTTTCATCGAAAAGAAGCTGAACAATCCGGGCTTCCTGAACAAGGCACCGGCGCAGGTTGTCGAGGGTGAACGCGTTAAGGCAGCTAAGCTGAAGGATCAAATCACTAAACTGGACGAGAGCCTCGCTGCGCTGGACTGACACAGTATGTACGATTATAAACAGATTTTATCGGAGATCCATGCCCACGGCCGTTTCAGTGGTACACCATGCCTTGACCGCATGCGCGCATTACTGGCGGCGTTGGGCAATCCCCAGAAAAAGCTGCAATTTGTCCACATTGCAGGCACAAATGGCAAGGGAAGTACCGCGGTGTTAAGTGCATCCGCTTTACAGCATGCCGGATACAAAACCGGTCTGTTCACCTCGCCGTATATTATGGATTTCTGTGAACGGATATGCATAAATGGAGAAAATATTCCGCAGGATGCCCTTTGCCGCACAGCGGCAAAGGTGCTTGAGGTTGAGCGCTCCTTACATCTTCCGGAAGGAGAAGCTATTTGCGAGTTTGAATTTACTACTGCATGTGCCATGTTGTATTTTGCACAACAGCATTGCGATATTGTTGTGCTGGAGGTCGGCCTTGGCGGACGTTTTGACGCGACCAATGTGATCGATCCACCGGAGGTCTGCATCATGACGCATGTCGCACTCGATCATATGGCAGTTCTGGGCAATACAGTAGAGGAGATTGCTGTTGATAAGAGCCATATTGTAAAATCCGGTTCGATACTGGTTAATTATCCGGCGCAGAAGGAATCTGTAAATGAAATCCTCCAAAAGCGATGCTATGATATGCGTGCCAAATATGTGCAAGCTCCTGTACCGGAGGTCACGAATTGCTCTCTGGAAGGTACGGACTGTGTGATCGACGGGCATCCAATTCATCTGCGGCTAGTTGGACGACATCAGGCAGATAATGCTGCCGCCGCATATGCAGCGCTGCGGGTATTGCGCGAAAAGGGCTGGCATATTTCGGATGAAATCATTGCGGAAGCCTTTGCTGCAGCAGTCATGCCTGCGCGGCAGGAGGTCATTCAAACCGATCCACTGCTGATGATCGACGGTGCACACAATGTGGATGGCGTCACTGCGCTTTGTGAAACATTGGACCGTATGCTTCCTTCGGGCGGCATTTCGCTGGTGCTCGGCATGGTTGCTGACAAGCAGTATGAAGCGTGTATCCAGATGCTGGGGCGCCGTGCAGACGCAGTGTATGCTGTACAACCGGAGGGATCACGTGCGCTGTCAAGCAGGGAATTGGCATCCACTGTGCGGGAATTTTCCCCTTATGTAAACGTCTTTGACTGCGGTGATGTACCGTCTGCGCTCAAGCGTGCGATACGCAGTGCACAGGAAGAAGAGGCTGTGATCATCTGCGGCTCTCTATATGTCGCGGGTGAGGCAAAAAATGCGCTGAAAGAAGGCATTATCTGACAAATTTAGCGAGATATGCTTTGTATAATAGAACTGTCTTTGATAGAAAGGCAGTTCTATTTTTTATTTTGGAGTGAAAAAAGATGAAATGTTCACACAGAAGGGAAGACTACGGTATTGTAATCCGATTTCATGGCGAATTGGGGCATCATGAAGCGGCACAATGCGTCGAATATCTGGAAAAAACGATGACATTATATGCAACAGAACCGATCATTCTTGATTTGTCTGGATTGACATTTATGGACAGCTCCGGCATTGCAGTTGTATTGGGCGCACAGCGGAACATTTTGGGTGCAGGACAGACATTCTGCGTTGTCGGTACACCGCCGACAGCGATGCGCATTTTCAAAGCAAGCGGCATTACAGCACGTGTGAAGTTTTTGCCAGAGCTGCCGCACCTAGAGGAGGAAGAAGAAGTATGCACGGCGAAATAAATCAAATGAGCATCAAATTTCAGAGCAGGTCAAACAATGAGGCATTCGCGCGGCAGGCAGTAGCGGCGTTTGCCGCACAGCTTGACCCGACGATCGAAGAGATCAACGACATCAAAACCGCAGTCAGCGAAGCGGTGACGAATTGCATTGTGCATGCCTATAAGGACACGCTCGGCTACATAACACTTGCAGCAAAGCTGTATGACGACGGTGAGATCCAGATCACCGTACGTGATAAAGGGTGCGGCATTGCTGATGTACAGCAGGCACGCCAGCCAATGTTTACCACCGGCGATGCTGGGCGTTCAGGCATGGGCTTTACGATTATGGAGAGCTTTATGGACAAGCTCCGTGTACGGTCGCGGGAAGGTATCGGCACACAGGTCATCATGACCAAACGGATCGCAGCGCGCCTTGGACAGAGATAACGCAGCGGAGCAGCTCCACCTGATTCGGCAGGCGCAGAATGGAGACGAAACTGCTTGTGAGAGACTGATAACCGAAAACAGCGGTCTTATTTGGAGTATCGTGCGCCGGTTTGCCGGACGCGGCGTAGATATGGAGGATTTATACCAGCTTGGAAGCATGGGTCTTTTAAAAGCCATTCAAGGATTTGACTGTGAGTATGGCACACGGTTTTCCACCTATGCTGTTCCCAAAATTAGTGGCGAGATACGCCGGTTTCTCCGGGATGATGGTACTGTCAAGGTCAGCCGGACGATCAAATCATTGGCAGTAAAGGTAAATGCAGCACGGGAGCAGCTTTCTTTGAAAACAGGGCGTGAGCCGACCATTTCCGAGTTGGCAGAGCTGCTGGATGTATCGCCGGAAGAAATTGCGGCAAGTGAGACTGCGCTGCTGCCAACCGATTCTCTACAGCGGGAAATTGGCGAGGATGGCGCAACGCTGGAGCATCTCATCGGCGACAATGGGATCGAGGAACAGATTCTGGAATCGGTAACACTACGGGATGCTATTGAAAAGCTGGAGGAAAAAGAGCGCAAGGTCATTCTCCTGCGCTATTTCCGCAGCCAGACCCAACAGCAATGTTCCGCGGCATTAGGGGTTTCACAGGTACAGGTTTCCCGTCTGGAACGCCGTGCGATCGACCATATACGCACAATGCTTCTGACGGAGTAGCTTGTTCCTGCTATAAAAATGTGTTATACTGAAAGTCAAGTCTGTGACAAGGAGATCCATCATGGAACAAACAAGATTTGACATACAGTTTTCTGCCATGCGCAGTGCCATCATTGAACGGGAGTTTGAAAATCTCAATGATCGGCAGCGCGAAGCAGTTTTTCATACAGAAGGTCCACTTCTGGTGCTTGCCGGTGCGGGAAGCGGCAAGACAACCGTTTTGATTCAGCGTATTATTAATATTCTGCGCTTTGGACGCGGTTATTCCTATGAATTTGCACCGGAGGATGCAACCGAGAAAGATTTGCTATTCCTGCGCAGCTATCTCCGGAATCCGAATGAGCAGGATCGTATGCGCGCAGAATTGTTGTGTGCCGTACAGCCGGCACGTCCGTGGCAGATTTTAGCCATTACCTTTACCAACAAAGCAGCAAAAGAGATTCAGCAGCGTTTGGCGCGTGCACTGGGCGAGGATTTTGCAAAGGATATCTGGGCATCGACCTTTCATTCCATGTGTGTACGCATTCTGCGCCGCGACTGTGAAGCACTGGGTTATGAGCGCTCCTTCACGATTTATGATGCGGACGATCAAAAGCGTGTTCTGACTGCGATCATCAAAGCAAAGCGGTTGGATGAAAAGGTATTTGATGCGCGAAGCGTTGCCAGCTTGATCGGCAGAGCAAAGGATAATTTGCAGACACCGCGTATGTTTGCGTTGGAAAACAAAGATGATTACTATCACGCAGCGGTCGCGGAAATATATAAGGAATATGCGCGGCAGCTCAAAGAATCCAATGCAATGGACTTTGATGATATCATCATGAAGACCGTGCAGCTGCTGCAAGGGAATCCGGATATTTTGGAGCGTTACCAACGGCAATTCCGTTATGTGCTTGCAGACGAGTATCAGGATACCAACCATGCACAGTATGTACTCACCAGCCTGCTTGCAGGCGGCTATGAAAATATCTGTGTGGTCGGTGATGATGACCAGAGCATATATAAATTCCGCGGTGCGACAATTACCAATATACTGGAATTTGAGCAGCAATATAAAAATGCTAAGACAATCCGCCTGGAGCAAAACTATCGTTCTACGCAGAATATCCTGAATGCAGCAAATGAGCTAATCCGCAACAATGCACGCAGAAAGGGAAAAGAGCTTTGGACAGATAACGGAAACGGCTCGAAAATCCGCATGCATCGTTCGGAAACGCAGGAAGGCGAGGCGGAATATATTGCCCAGACTATTGCAAATGGTGTAGCTGATGGCGCAAAGTGGGGCGATTATGCCATTTTATATCGCAATCATGTACTTTCCAATAACATCGAGGGCGCATTCAAGCGGAATGGCATTCCGTACCGTATCGTCAGCGGATTGCGCTTTTTTGACCGCGCCGAAGTAAAGGATATGCTCGCATATCTATGGGTCATTCTCAATCCGGCGGATGATTTGCGCCTACGCCGTATCATCAATGTACCGGCGCGAAAAATCGGAAACAAAACCATCGAAAATGTGGCAATTCTGGCAGAGCAAAACGGCACAACGATGTTTGATATCGTTTCTCACGCAGCTGATTATTCAGAGCTTGGACGCGCTGTAAATGCACTGAAAAAGTTTGCTGATTTAATTACAGACCTGCAACAAATGTTGGAATATTTGCCGCTGGATGAATTTTACCAGCAGGTTATGGAGCACACGGGTTATTTGGAAGCGCTGCAATCAAAGGGCGATCAGGAGTCACAAAACCGCATTGAAAACACAATGGAGCTAAAATCAAATATAGCAGAATACGTGCAACGCGAAGAAAATCCAACATTGGATGGCTTTATGGAAGAGGTTTCATTGTTCACGGATATTGACCGTATGGATACAGATGCAGATGCTGTTGTCATGATGACAATGCACTCAGCCAAGGGTCTGGAGTTTCCAAATGTGTTCCTTGTTGGTATGGAGGATGGTATTTTCCCAGGTTTCCGTTCTATGGATAATATGGAGGATCTGGAAGAGGAGCGCCGGCTGTGTTATGTTGCAGTGACACGTGCAAAAAAACAGCTGTACCTGACATGCGCGGAGCGTCGTATGATGTATGGACAAACGCGATATTCCAAACCATCTCAGTTTTTGGATGAGATTCCGGAGGAATATGTGGATACCAATATTGTGGAGACACGCCAGGAAGCACAGGAGAAATTTGATATAAAATCGAATCCAAGTTTTCAGTCAAAACGTACATATGATATATCAGGTGGTATAAAATCACACAAGAGGACAATTGCCAAAAAGAATGCGGCAAGCGTGGCGGCGATAGATTTAAAACCCGGCGATCAGGTCGACCATAAAGTATTTGGTCATGGTATGATAACATCATGCAAACCTATGGGCGGCGATATCTTATTGGAAGTTACGTTTGACAAGATCGGCACCAAACGGTTAATGGCAAAGTCTGCAATGAACTTCATGACCAAACAATAATTTAGAACGTGATGTGATCCGCAGTCTGTTTAACTTTACAGACTGCGGATTTTTGTACAATGAATTGCAAGGGCTGCGAAGACTGAATTTTGGGCTGATTTGGGCGGTTTTGATAGAAGGCCCTATCCCGACATGAACAAAATTTTTATTTTGTTCATGTCGGGATATCCTCTCTTTTCCAATAAAACCAGCAGTAAAATCCTGTGGTTGGACTAAATCTGCTGGTTTTATTGTACATGTGTTGTGTATAAAGATGTGATCCCATATTAACGGTAATATTCAGATCATAATTCAGATATTGTCTTCTTTATTTCATCGTAATCTGCTATGGCGTTGATAAATTCCAACAGTGCATTTGCAGTCATATGCTGCGGCAGATTCAGTGCGCGCAATAGTTTTTTTCGCTTTTCATTGCTGCCCGATACACCGGCAAGCCCCCATTCATAAAAATCCGCCTTGGTGATTTTAGGTTTATTATTGTCTTCCGGAATGCATTCAACGCCAGCGTTTTTCAGTGCCTGTATAATTATTTCATCCGGCACACCTTCTACGCCCAGCGTGCCTTCCTTGGAGCCTTTTGTCTTGCGCCGTTCTTTTCCTACAATTTGCGGGATATATGCATGGCGAACCTGTTCCTTTGGAATTGCCCCGCGTAAATAATTGCGGATGACAAATCCTGCGCCGTCACTGTCTGTAAGTACCAGAATGCCGCGTTCCTCGGCAATACGGCGGATCAATGCCAGTTTTTCCTTATTATTGAAAATACCAAAGCCGCTGGTTTCAATCACGACAGTATCCACCAACTGTTTGATTTTATTGACATCATATCGTCCTTCCACGATAATCGCTTCTTTGATATGGATCATCACCGTCCCACCTTTTCACCAAAATTTGCCGCCATTTGCAGCAACAGCAGCTCCAGTACCTTCTGACGGTCAGAACCAGCAGATTTCATTGCGACATCACTTTCACCGCACAGGAGCAGCGTACGCCGCAACCAGTTTATCTCTAACTGTGCGGCTGAATCCCGCATTTTTCGTGCGTAATATGCGGATTTACTGCCTAACAGCTCCATCAGCTCCTTGTCGCTCATATGAGACTGCATGGCGAGTTTTGCCGCATACAATCGCTGAATATGCCGTGCAATTGCAGATAAAAGGACAATTGGCTCATTTTTCTGCGCAACCAGATCATTTACTAAACCAAGTGCACGGTCAAATCGCTGTGCAGTGATCGCATCGGTTAAATCAAAGGTAACAGCATCCAATACCTTCGTACAGACTGCATCAATATCACTGCGTTTGACAAAATCAGTCGCACTATGCGCACATGCCTTTTCGATTTCCGGTATCAGACTGGTCATGGAAGTGCCGCACAAAAACAACAGATAATCACAGGTATCCGTATCGATCTGCTTTCCGGCAGCCTTCGCCTGCCGCTTGACCCATGGAATCAGGTCATGACGTTCCAGATGGGAAAAATCCGCAATGCATCCCGCTTTATTGATTGCCGCATACAGTTTGGTACGTTTGTCCGGCTTTAGTGCGATCGTATCATAATAAAAGACAAGACAAACATAATCCGGCAAATCACTCAAAATATCTGGCAGCGCATCCTTGAGTGCAGCAGTCGGCTTGAAAACGTCAAGGTCTTTTACTACGATCATGCGCCGTTCTGCCATAGCGGGATAGCTGTCAATTGCCTGCGTCAGCTGATCGGCAGACAACGATGCCCCTTCAAATACATCGTAATTAAAATCACGGAAGGTTTCTTCTACGACTTCCTTTTCCAGCGCAGAAAGATAATGCTCCTTTAAATAGCTCTCTTCCCCACCGATCAAGTAAAGTGAACCAATCGTATGGTTTTTCAAATCATTTTTCAGCAATTGTGCGCCATCAGCTTTTGCTGATTTCTTAGGCGGCATGGTGTTCCCTCCTTCCCTAATTCCGAATGGTTTTCCAGTCGATCTCACCGATATAATAGGGATTTAAGACCGGAATATTGTTGAAATAGGAACTACTGGTCCATCCGTTTTCCAGCACGATTTGCCGCGGAGCAAATCGTTTTAAAAGTTCATCCATTTTGTCAGAATCTTCGGTAAAACCGCCGGATACGATTAGCGTGTCACAGGACAGCGATGTCTGTTCTGTCAGCTCCAACAGCATGTTCTGTGTCAGTGCATGGACAATAAGAATGTCCTGATCCTCGGATTGAATGCGTACTGCCAGCTTTCGCTCAATACTTCCGAGAATCGTCAATCCCAGTGCAGGATCCGCGATATCCGTCTCCGTTTCCGGCGCGACCTTTTCGCAATCAATTTCCAATGAGGATATTTTTTCCATCAGCTGCGGATAAGGCTCCCGGTTTTCATAGCTTTTCTCTGGAAGGATCATCTGTTTTACCGGCACGGTATCCAACAGCTCACAGATATTGCGCGCGTGCGTTTTATCGACAGAGGTCAGAATAACCCAGTCGAGCGCGTCAATCCCCTGCCAATCGAGATATTGGATAACATCTTCTGCCGCGTTATGATAGCTAGAACCGCTGCAGTCGATTAGTGCGGCCTTGCCGTCGCAGGAGACAACGATTGCCTGACCGCTGCCCTCCGAAAGCACCGCGATGCGCAGATCATCTGCACCGGCAACGCCACGCCACACGCTAATGCCGATTACGCAGAGCACTACAGCCGGTAGCGCGCCCATCAAGACTCGCTTTCCGCCCTTCCACAGCAGCAACACCGTGACCGCACTCAGAACAACAGCAATGCAAAAATCAAATACACTTTCACAGTATAAAATGCCATACGGAATCCCGGCAATCAAATCGCTGATTTTATAAATATAATCTGTCAGCCACCTGGCAGGTATCAAAATAATAGCAGCCACCGGCGCCAGCTTAATACCAATCAATCCGCCGATCACAAGCAGCGGGAACAGCAGCGAAACTGCCCATAGCGCCAACATATTGGAGAAAACCGAAAAGACAGACAAATAGCCGAAGTGATACAACAGGATCGGTGCTGTAAATGCAGTGGAGCAAATCGTGCAGATCACACTACCCAATAAGGTTTGATATACCCGTTTTGCAAAATGATTCGATCCTTTCGGTAGCGAAAGCAAGCGCTGGATACGAGATGCAAAGCACAAAATACCCAGTGTAGACGCAAACGAAAGCTGCAAGCTGACGGACATCAGTGCATCAGGAAGCAAAACCAGAATAATCAGCAATGCCGCAGACAACGAGGTAAAGCTGTCACTCTGCCTGCGCAGTTGAAAGGACACCAGCAAGATGCCATACATAAGACAGGCACGGGCAACCGATGGTGACCAACCGACCATGAACAGAAAGGCAGCCAATATCGGGACACCGAGTACCGTGCCAACGCGCCTGCCGCAGACAAGTAGCAGTATAGAAATCAGAAAACCAACATGCAGGCCGGATAGCGCTATAACATGAGATAATCCGGCGCGCCGCATATGGTCAGTGTCTAATGTTGTCAGCGCTGAACGGTCGCCAGTTGTCAGGGCACTCCAAAAAGCAGCTTGACGTTCTGTTCCGTGCTGGGCAAACACAGCACAGAGGCTATGGGCAAGCCGTTTGGGATAATACGACAGCGGACGGTGTTCCGGCGCAGTTACTTCAATAGAAGCACCATCGGAAACGGAGGCAAGCACCGGATAGCCAAGTGAACGATAATAGCTTTCCTTGTCAAAACCTTCCCGCACACCGGTCATATAAAAATCCAGCCTGCCGTTGATCTTGTCGCCCGGCTGAATTTCATCCTCTGTCAGTGGCAGATAAACGAGTGTGGAAAAGCCAACAGGACGTCCAACCTCGGAGCCTTTGATCTTTACCTTGATCCGTTGGCTATCATCATACTGCGTCGCATAGCCCGTTGCCGTGACTGTTACACGCTGACTGACACCAGCCAAATCTGCGATCGGATCTGTTATATAGGTATGATATGCCGTCGTATAGCTGATGCCACACACAATACCAGCAACCAAAACACAAACCGGAAGCAACCGGCGCAAAAATTTGCCGCATGTCACAGACAGCACGAGCACAATCAAAACAGCTGTGAGTGGCAGGCTGACCACCGACAGCAATGATAGCGCACAACCCGCTGCAAACGCGGCGGAAAACCAGATCAACGGTCGATGCATTCTATTCCCCTGCCCTTTCCATAGAATACAAACCGAGGTGACGCCATGTGGTGCCACCTCAGTGTTATCTTTGTGATTGGATGCATTAGCCTGGTGGCCAGGTCATATCACGGCCGGAAAGCACGTGGAAATGCAGATGGAATACGCTCTGCTGTGCCTGCTCACCAATATTGGAAACAACACGGAAGCTATCCATGCCGCGCTCCTTAGCAATTTTGGCAATCGCTTCAAAGCACTTGGCTACGACCACGCTGTTTTCCGGTGTTACCGCAGCGACAGACTTGATATGCTGCTTTGGGATGACCAGAAAATGGGTCGGTGCCTGCGGATCAATGTCATTGAAGGCATAGCAGTATTCATCCTCATAAACTTTGGTGGACGGAACGTCCCCTGCAATAATGTTACAGAACAAACAATCAGACATGTGTCAATCCTCCTCTCGAATCAAGATGTTTCTTTCAAAAATCGATTACTTCAAAATATTTTCTACAATATTGTTGACAGCTTCCAGCGCTTCCTCCAGTTTTTCTGGCTTCTTGCCGCCTGCGGATGCGGAATCGGGGCGTCCGCCGCCGCCACCGCCGCACAGCTTGGCAACTTCCTTGATGATCTTACCAGAATGTGCGCCTGCCTTGACAGCTTTCTTGCCGGCAACACACAGCAACTGAATCTTGCTTTCTCCGGTAACGGTAGCCAGCACAGCGACTGCCTTCGGATAGCGCTCCTTGATGATGTCGCCAAGGCTGCGCATGACCTCCGGTGTGTCATTCAGCTTTGCAGCAATGACATTGACACCCTTTACATCATGAGATACATTAAACAGCTCTGCCAGCTCCATTTCCGCAATCTTGCTGTTCAGGCTCTCAATATTGCGGTTCAG
>JAUNWG010000010.1 GCA_030540435.1 Eubacteriales bacterium | reverse complement strand
GAAAGGCGGTAGGACCCACTGGTGATCCGGTAGGAACCGGAGGACAGGCGGTAAGAGCCGCTGGTAAGGCGATACGAACCGGAGGTTCGATAAGAGCCAGAGCCGGTGCGCACAAAATGGGGTGCACCAAGTATCATGCGCATTTCTCCGGGGCGATATGTTTCACTGGTTTCGATATATTCCCCGGTTTCTTCCTGCAGAACGACGAAGGAGGCGGTTTCCGGATAATATTCCACCTGCCGGTCTTCTTCAATGGCTTGCGCCGCAAGCTGGCGGAAATCCTGCGGCTGGTCAAATGGAGATTGCGCTGTTGCAGGCTGGTCAGACGATGGTTGGGCTGCTGTCGGCGGTTCAGAAGACGGGGGAGCAGCCGTGTGTTTTTCATAGCTGGCTTTATCCATAACAGCGCCGTTGAGTTCAAACAGGTCGTCGTAATAGTCAGCTACCGTGGGTGAAGGCTTCTTGCGGTCGGGCATAACGGAACACTCCTTTCAAAAAGGAAAAATTATAACACTATTATAGGGCAAAATGAACAATAGGACAAGAGCAAATTACAGCATTTCCATACAAAAATACGGTCAAAACCAAAAGTTTCGACCGTATCAGGTAAAATATATTGCAATAGATGCGGGATATTGAACAGGCGGAGGGATTACCCGCCACGGCGGGAACTATTTTTTCTGCGGAGATTGCTGCGGGTGGGGCGGCGGTGATGTTCCGGTGTACGGCGCTTGCTGTGCGGTACAGCTGGCCTGCCGTGCTTGTCCCCGGCTGTTGCAGGAGCCGCTTTTTCCCTGCGTGCCGCAGCCTTCGGGTTTTTGGAATCGTACAGACGCACATCTGTCTTGTGTCCGCCGATCTTTGTGCCCGAAACCTTCTGGATAATGACATTTTTGTATTTGCTCGGCACTTCGACCAGGCTGTACTCGCCATAGCAGTAGATTTTCTGGATCTGCTTGCCCGGAATGCGGGTCGCATCTGCGATCGCAGCGACGATATGATTCGGCGCAACACGCTGATAGCGCCCAACGCTGAAGCGCAGACGGACATAACCCTCCGGCGGCGGGGGCAGCGGGCTGCCGCTCTGTTTGCCGCCAACCGGCTTCGGGATGGCAAGTACCGGTACATCCACCATCTCACGGCGCAGCAGCATTTCCATCATACATTCTGCGAGACGTTCCGGGCTGAAGCCCTCTTCCATCAGCTTAACGATCAGCGGGTTGCAGGAGCAGTCTCCGGTTTTTTGCAGCTGTGTGCGCACTTCGTCTACCAGTTCCTGCTGCTTGCGGTCGATGATATCCTGCGTACATGGGAGCGGTTTGTTGGCAATAGGTGCGCCGATAAAACGCGCAATATCGCGCACTTGGAATACCTGCCGCCGACCAGCTGCAAGCGTATAAGCCTTGCCGGATTTGCCGGCGCGTCCGGTACGTCCGATGCGGTGGATATAATATTCATAGTCCTGCGGGATATCGAAATTATAGACTGCATCGACATCGTCGACATCGATACCGCGTGCGGCAACGTCGGTGGCGATCAGGACCGGCGTGCGGCCGGACTTAAATGACTGCATGACAGAGGTACGTGCCTCCTGCTGCATATCGCCGTGCAGCATGGAGCAATGAAAGCCGTGTTCGCTGAGATAGCGGCTCAGCTCCTCCACCATCTTTTTGGTATTGCAGAAGATAATGGACAGCTTTGGTTGGTGCGTATGCAGCAGCAGGGCAAGGGCATCCGATTTGCTGCCCAGCGGAACCTCATAGTAGAACTGTTCAACGGTATCAATCGTGCGTTCTGTACCGGATTCTGTCTCGATCATCAGCGGGTCGTGCTGGTACTGGTCTGTGATATCCAGAATCGCCTGCGGCATGGTGGCGGAAAACAGCAGTGTTTGGTGTCCGCCCGGGACAAAGGCGAGGATGCTTTCGATATCCTCACGGAAACCCATGTTCAGCATTTCGTCTGCTTCATCCAGTACGACGAGCGAAAGCTGATCCAGCCGGAGCGTATGGCGGTGGATATGGTCCATGATGCGGCCGGGTGTACCGATTACGATTTCCGCGCCGCGGCGCAGCTGGGGGATCTGGTTCTGGATTGGCTGCCCGCCATACAGCGCGACTGCACGGATGGATTGTGTATAGCGTGTCAGCTTTCGCACCTCGTCACACGCCTGCATGGCAAGCTCACGGGTCGGGCATAGCACCAGAACCTGTGTATCACGGCATTCTGGATGACGCAGGCAGTATTCTACAGCAGGGACGCCGAAAGCCATTGTCTTGCCTGTGCCGGTGTGTGAGCGCCCAATGATATCTTTACCGGACATGACCGCCGGGATAGCACGCGCCTGAATTTCTGTCGGCTGCGCAAAGCCCATATCATTGACTGCGCGCAGTACAGCGGGGGAAAGCTGCAGCTGGTCAAAGGAAGCAGCTACAGTCGAGGTATCGTTCTGTTCGATTGGTTGGTTTGACAAAAATATTCCTCCTGCATCCGGGCGCCGCCAAGACAGCCCGGCGTTGAAATTGATAAACAAAAGTAAAGGCGGGACAGCGCCCCGCCATGTATCAGTATATCGGCTTTTTTCATTCCAGTCAAACAATTTATACCGCTAAAAAGCGGAAATGACGTTTTTCATAGTTTATGCGGGCAAATGCGGGCGTTATTTGGAATAATTGCGCGGGCGAGAAAAGTGTAGGGTATACAACCCGCCCAATTTGTGGTAAGATAAATACATAGCAATGTATCTATCGCGATTTGAGAAAAGGAGAAAACACATATGTACGAAAAGATTTGCGCACTGCTTGCTGAAAAATTTGACGTTGATGCAAAGACACTGAGCATGGATACAAAAATCAAGGAAGATCTGAAAGCAGATTCGCTGGACATCGTGGAGCTGATGATGGATCTGGAGGATAATTACGGCATCACCATTGAAGACGAAGAAGCGATGAAGATGAGCACGATTGGCGATATTGTGAAATATATTGACGCGAACACGTGAACAGCAGACGGTTTCCCGGCCTCCCTTGCGGCAGAGCCGGGAATTTTACTGCACAAAATTTTACCGAAACTTTACATTGCAGCACAATTCGCATATATTGTACCTATTGTTGGCGAAAAATGGCATTATTTCCCTGAAAAAGTGTAAAATTTATGTATGCATAATGATAAAGGAATGTAAAAAAGGAGATGCAAACAGGAAACAAAGGTGCTATAATATTCCGTGGAAGTCGCAGGCGGATTGTGGCGTTTTTTGTCCCATAATAAGCGGAGTCAATCGTGCCGTGCGAAGTAAAGCTACTGTAAGGAGAAAACAATGGGTTTAAGTAACATTCTGTCGCTGTGCGGCGGTCTGGGTCTGTTCCTGTTCGGCATGAAATACATGGGCGCCGGACTTGAGCTGGCAGCCGGACCAAAGCTGAACAGCCTGCTGGAAAAACTGACACGAAATCCGGTTATGGGATTCCTGCTGGGCGTACTGGTCACGGCGTGTGTACAGTCGTCCTCAGCAACGACGATCATGTGTATGGGCTTCCTGAATGCCGGAATCATGGATTTGGTACAGGCTGCCGGAGTTATTCTTGGTGCAAACGTCGGTACGACCATGACAAGCATCCTGATCGCGCTGGATGTCTCCGGGCTTGCGCCGATCTGCATTTTCATCGGTGCACTGATGAACATGTTCTGCAAAAAGGACCTGCAAAAGCATATCGGTCAGATCATTCTCGGTTTTGGTATCCTGTTCCAGGGACTCCATACCATGAGCGGCTCGATGTCAGGTCTTAAGGATATCCCGGCATTCCAGAGCTTTATTGCCAGTGCGACAAATCCATTTATCGGCGTACTGGTCGGTATCCTGCTGTGTGCCGTTATTCAAAGCTCGTCGGCAGCGGTCGGCGTGCTGCAGGCGCTTGCTATGCAGGGGCTGATGCCGATGTATTTTGCGGCCTTCCTCATTTGCGGCATCAACGTTGGTTCCTCTGTGACCCCGTTCCTGTCGTCCATCGGCGCAAAGAATAACACCAAGCGTGCGGCAGTCATTTACTTCACCTATAATGTTATCGGCGCGATTATTTTTGTCCCGCTGACGATTCTCACGCCGTTCGTCAATATTTTTGGATTCTTTACATCAAATACCGTTGTTCAGATTTCCATGTTCCATATCACCTTCAAGCTGGTGACGGCGCTGGTCCTGCTGCCGTTTGTTCAGAAGCTGGTAGATATTTCGTATCGTGCCATCCCGAAGGAGGTACACGAGAGCGCATACCGCTTTACCTATATTGACCCCAAGCAGATCATTGCGCCGAGCGTTGCAATGCGCCAGCTGTATAAGGAAGCGGAGCGCATGGCGGGCCTCGTTCGTGAGAACTTTATCCTTGCAGCAGAGGGGATGCTGGACAATGACACATCAAGGGCAGAGGAAATACGCGAGCGTGAGAATGTCATCAATTTCCTGAATCATGGCATCATAGATTACCTTGTCCAGCTCAGCGGACGCAAGCTGCCCTCCCATATGCCGCAGCTGGTAGCCAATATGTTCCATCTGATCGGTGATCTGGAGCGTATCGGCGACCACGCGATCAACCTTGTGGAAAAAACCGAGAAGTGTGTACAGAACGATCTGGTATATTCGGAGGAAGCACGTGCAGAGATGGAGCATATCTATGAGATAGATTTGCTGCTGTTTGACCGCTCGTTCAGCGGCTTCCTGTGCCACAGCATGAGCGAAGAGGATGCAGTAGAGCTGCATGGTCTGGAGGATCAGATCGATACGTTGACAAGGGAATCAGAGAACAACCATATCACGCGTCTGCGTGAAAAGCAGTGCAGCACTGGACCGGGTATCATCTTTGCAGAGGCACTGCATGATTATGAGCGTATCGGCGACCATGCGAATGATATCGTACATATCGCACGCAAGACGGCAGAGGTTTCCGGTGGTATGCGTCCACCGGTGCTCAGCACAGATACGGTATAAATTCATAACAAAAAGGCAGGTGCTTACGTGAGATTACAGAGCGAAAAAGCGCTGACAACGGAGGATAAGATTCTGGATGCTGCACTGGATGTTGTTCAGACGGAAACGATCAGCGGTACGCGGATCCATCTGGTGGCGGAACGGGCAGGGTTATTCCAGTCCAATATCCATTACTATTTTAAATCCAAACGGGATTTGCTGTTTGCTGTGCTGCAGCGGCTGCACAAACGCTGCGAGGATATCCGTGCTGAATTGCGCGTGGAAGCAGCTGCAAATCTGGAGGATCAGCTGGATGTTTTCTTTGACCAGAAAAAACAGTTTATCCTGCATGAGACAAAATATGATTATGCGGAGATCGACTTCTGGACACAGGCGCATTTGGATGAGGAGGTAAGGGAACGGTTTCAGGCTTCGTTCAGTAAATGGCGTGAGGAGATCGGCCGTGTGATCGCACGATATGCGCCATATGTATCGCGAAAACGTCGGGATTTTGTATGTGCATTGATGCTTTCGATGATGGAGGGAGCAACGCTGCAATATCTGGTTGATCCACAGGCGTTTGACTTAGAGGAGTATTTCCAGCAGTGCAAGCAGATGGTTCTGATGCAGCTGCGGGAAGAGGTGTGACAGACAGGCCCGGCGAGAGGAAAGAATCGCCGGGCTTTTGCTACAGAGGGGCAGATTTTTAGAGATACCGGCGAGAAATTACAGGCAGGTGAATGCAATGAAACGGAATCTTTGGGAAAAGGAATGGGACGATTTGGTCCAACGGGAAGCGGCATATGTAGAGAAAAACAAGGAGAAGCGTGGGAACGTACTTGCAAAGCTGCAGCGGTTTGTCCCGGACGGGCTGCAGTCCAAGCTGGATATGGCGTTTACCAAGGCGTTCCAGCTGATTTTTGAAAAGGGCACGGCGATTATCGAGAAAACCTATGACAAGCAGCGACGGCAGGATGACTACGAGATAGCGGAATTTGCAGCGGGACTACGGGAAAACAAACGACATGTGCGTGCGTTCCGTAAGCAGGCAAAAAAATATGCCCGCCGCAATTTATTGGTGTCCTCTGCGGAGGGCATTGGATTGGGGCTGCTGGGCATTGGTCTGCCGGATATCCCGCTGTTTGTCAGCCTGCTGTTAAAAAATCTTTATGAGATTTCCCTCAGCTTTGGTTATGAATATGATCAGACGGAAGAACGGCTGTTTCAGCTGAAGATCATTGAAACCGCCCTGTACAGCGGCGAAGAGATGGAGCAGCGCGACAGCGATATGAATACCATGTGCGAGAGCATCCGCGGCGCAAAGAAGCGCGCGCCGGAGGAAACACAGCGGCTGACCGGCAGGCTGGACGAACAGATACGCAGCACGGCGAAGGCGCTTTCTGACGAAATGCTGTATGCCAAATTTTTGCAGGGGACGCCGGTCGTCGGTGTCGTCGGCGGTGCAGGCGATATGGTTGTTTTAAAGCGTGTTACCGACTATGCAATGCTGAAATACCGCCGCCGGTATTTGATCGACCGGAAGCTGTAGTATAATCTGGAGAGAATTACCATATGTGGCTGCGGATTTTTTCGGTGTACAAATGATGATAAGTATGGTATAGTAGTCATGAGAAGGATGGTGATGCTTATGTTTGGTTCACCGGTATTTTTTGGGTGGATAACGCCAGTATATTTCTGGCTGCTCGTTTTGATTATCTGCCTGGTTGCAGAAGCGGTAACGGTACAGCTGGTAACGATTTGGTTTGCTACCGGCGCTGTGGGTGCATTGCTTGCTGCTAATTTTGGATTGGGACTGGGCGTACAGCTCACGATTTTCGTGCTTCTGTCGGTTGTATTGCTGCTTCCACTCCGTCCGCTGATGCGGAAGGCTCTGTATACAGGAAGAAGCAAGACCAATGCAGACCGCATCCTTGATCAGACCGCAGTTGTGGTTCAGACGATCAACAACAGAGAAGAAAGCGGACAGATTCGCCTGATGGGGCAGGTCTGGACAGCAAGGAGCCTTCAGGAAAATGATTGCATTCCAGAGGGGGAAACCGTGATCGTCCGCTCGATCTCCGGCGTAAAAGCGATGGTTGAACGCTGTGGGAAACAATGAGGAGGTAATTTGAATGGGATTTGTATTTTTGATTTTAGTGCTCATCGTACTTGTTGTTATTATTTCCAATATTAAGATCGTACCGCAGGCAAAGGCCTATACGATTGAGCGTCTTGGTTCGTATCAGGGAACATGGCAGACCGGCTTGCACTTTAAAATCCCGCTGATTGAAAAGATTGCACGCAAGGTGACATTGAAGGAACAGGTTGTCGACTTTGAGCCGCAGCCGGTCATCACCAAGGACAATGTTACCATGCAGATCGATACCGTCGTGTATTTCCAGATCACAGACCCGAAACTGTTCACCTATGGCGTAGAAAATCCGATGGCAGCCATCGAAAACCTCACTGCGACGACACTGCGTAACATCATCGGTGATCTGGAGCTGGACGAAACGCTGACCTCGCGCGATGTAATCAATACCAAGATGCGTTCCATTCTGGATGAAGCGACCGATGCATGGGGTATCAAGATCAACCGCGTTGAGCTGAAAAATATTATCCCGCCGAAGGCGATCCAGGAATCCATGGAAAAGCAGATGAAGGCAGAGCGCGAACGCCGTGAAGCAATTCTCGTAGCGGAAGGCCAGAAGCAGTCTGCGATTCTGGTTGCACAGGGCGAGAAGGAATCCATGGTTCTGCGTGCAGATGCAAAGCGTGAAGCGCAGATCAAGGAAGCACAGGGCCAGGCAGAGGCGTTGATGACTGTTCAGAAGGCGCTGGCGGATTCTCTCACACTTTTGAATGAGGCGGCACCGAATGATCAGGTTATCCGTTTGAAGGCGCTGGAGGCATTCCAGAAGGCAGCAGACGGCAAAGCGACAAAGATCATTATCCCGTCTGAGATTCAGGGGCTTGCTGGTCTGGCATCTTCTGTGAAGGAGATCTGGCAGACGGAAACTCCAGAGAGCGACAAATAACGAAAATTGGGTGACTGCCGGAGCGTATGCTCCGGCAGTTTTTTCGATTGTATGTGGGTTACAGCTTGTCATAGGAAACCAACGCATGCATAGGTATGCGCAGTTTATCATGGCGTTCCGGGTCGGCAGGCTTTTCATCCGAATATCCAACTGCCAGGATGTTGATCGGTTCCAAATTGGACGGGAGATCAAATTCCTTACGCAGAACATCGGGCTTGAAGTAGCACACCCACACGGTTCCCAATCCCAGCTCCGTGGCTTGGAGCATCATGTGATCGGTTAAAATGGAGGCGTCGATATCTCCGGTCTGCTTGTTGTCAAAGGGACGGACCCATGCTTTGCTGTGGTCAGCGCAGACGATGATTGCCAGCGGAGCACCATAAATATTTGCAGCCTTGCCGATTTTGGCAAGCCCTTCCTCACTTTGTACTGCAATAAGGTGAACCGGCTGCAAATTTGCAGCAGTGGGAGCGACATGTGCTGCCTCCAGAATTTTTTTCAGTTTTTCCGTCTCAACGCTCTTTTGGGAATAACGGCGAATGGAGCAGCGTTGTTTTGCGATTGTGATAAAGTCCATCGTATTTCGTCCTTTCTTTGTGTTTGTGTGGTATTGTGTTATAATGGTAACAGTCGCGAATGACCATGCATTTATTTTAGCAGCATACAAGCAATGTGCAAGATTGCACTTTTGGGGTAGATACTCCCCGAAAAGATAGTAGCGTAATCTCTGGAGGAATATTATGAAGCAGAAACAATTTAACTGCCCTGTGGAAGCGACACTCTCCTTGATAGGCGGGAAATACAAGCCGCTTATCCTTTGGCATTTAAGAGAACATCCGCTGCATTATATGGAATTGCAGCGCCTGATCCCAAGTGCAACCCCTAAAATGTTATCGCAGCAGCTCCATGCGCTGGAGGACTGCGGTATGATACACAGAGAAGTGATTCCGGAAAAGCCGCCGAAAACGATATATTCGCTTACATCATTCGGGCGCAGTATCATCCCGGTTATCGATGCGATGTGCAATTGGGGGACTGTGTATTTAAACGAGCTGGATGATGTGCAAGTGGGCTGCTGCTTCGCATCGAAAGCATAACGAAAATATAGGATTTTTTGGATATGCTCTGGAATAAATAAAAGAATATGCTATAATAGAATTTAGAATAGAGAACAGTTTTGGACGGAATCTCATAGGAAAGGATGTTTCATATGTCTACGATTTTTCTTTCTCCATCCCGGTATGTTCAGGGACCTGACGAGATGAACAATATCGGCGCTTATGCTGAAAAATACGGCAAGAATGCCCTCTGCCTGATCTCAAACGGAGGCTACCGCCGGCAGGGCGCGCAGATCGAAGCCAGCTTTGCACAGTCCGGTGCTGCGGTCGTTTTTGAGCATTTCAATGGCGAGTGTTCGATGACAGAGATCAACCGCCTGGTTGGCGTTGTAAAGGAAAAGGGCTGTGACGTTGTGATTGGCGTCGGTGGCGGCAAGATATTTGATACGGCAAAGGCTGTCGCACATTATGTTGGCTGCCCGGTCATTGTATGCCCTACCATTGCTTCCACGGATGCGCCATGCTCCGCGCTGTCCGTCATCTATACGGATGAAGGTGTTTTTCAGGAATATTTTTTCCTGCCGGCAAATCCGGATCTGGTGCTGATGGATACCAGCATTATTGCTGCAAGCCCGGTACGCCTGACGGTTTCCGGTATGGGAGACGCTATGGCGACATATTTTGAGGCACGCGCCTGCTTCCGTTCCGAAGCGACAACCTGTGCGGGCGGCAAGGTCGGCGTTGCTGCGCTTGGCATTGCGAAGCTGTGCTATGATACGCTGATTAGCGACGGTGTCAAGGCGAAGATCGCGCTGGAGGCACACGCCTGCACGCCTGCTGTCGAGCGCATCATTGAAGCGAATACGCTGTTGTCGGGCATCGGCTTTGAATCCGGCGGTCTGGCGGGCGCACACGCGATCCACAACGGCTTCACAGTGCTGGAGGAATGCCACCACATGCAGCACGGCGAGAAGGTCAACTTCGGCACGCTGACACAGCTGGTTCTGGAGAATGTTCCAGAGGAAGAGCTGTCGGATATGCTGGAGTGGATGATCGCAGTCGGTCTGCCTGTCACATTGGCAGAGCTTGGTGTGACGGATACCAGTCGGGAGCATCTGATGCCGGTTGCCGAGGCTGCCTGCGCGGATAACGATACGCTGCATAATATGCCGTTTACGGTTACACCGGAGAGTGTTTATCATGCACTTCTGGCAGCGGACGCTTACGGCAGAGCAGCGCTGGGACAATAATCCAAAGGATGTGTTATAACTGGAATGAGACTGGACAAATATTTAAAGGTTTCCCGCTTGATCAAACGACGGACCATCGCAAATGAAGCGTGTGACAACGACCGCATTTTGGTCAACGGGAAGCAGGCGAAGGCATCTTATCAGGTAAAGGTTGGCGATGTAATCGAGATTTCCTTCGGACAGCGCAACCTGAAGGTTGAGGTGCTCAATATTGCCGAGCATGTATTGAAAAATGATGCTTTGGCGCTGTACCGTGAGATACAGTAAGGAATAAATGATAGCCCGGACGCATAGGCTGAAACACCTGCGTTCGGGCTTTTTATTTATCGGTACATTCAGGGGGAATGTGGCATGGAGCGTGAGTCAAAAAATGAAAGCAAGGCAATGCCGCACGGCTTGACAATGCAGGACCGCCAAAGGCTGACGCTTTCCGGCGTAAGTGATGTGGTCAACTTTGATGAAAACCAGGTCGTTGTTTTGACAACACTGGGGACGCTCACGATCCGCGGGACTGGGCTGCATGTTGACCAGCTGAGCCTTGATACCGGGGATCTCAAGCTGACCGGTTCGGTGGATTCGCTGGAATATGATGACAATGCGGTGCACGGAGGCGGATTTTTCCGCAGGATGTTCCAATGACCGCAATCAATCCGCTGCCGGAGCAGCTGTGGGCAGTGCTGTATGCGGTGCTGGCGGGCGTACTGTGCGGGATGGTATATGACCTGTTTCGCAGCATCCGGTGGAGCAGCAAAAGCCGGCTTGTGGAGCTGCTGCTGGATGCTTTGTTTTCTCTGCTGGCAGCGGCAGGGCTGTTTGTACTCGTCACCAGCGCGGCGCAGCTGCGTTTACGCGGTTTCCTGTTGATTTCAGCGGCGGGCGGCTGGCTGGCTTGGGATTTTACCGGTGGACGCATATTCCGCTGGCTGCTGCGCGGGCTGTGGGCTGTTCTCGCGCGGATCGGGGGGATTCCGCTGCACTGGTGCGCGGTTGGGCTTTCCCATATACACATTCGCAGAAAAAATAAACGAAACCAATGTACAATTTCAGAAAAATCACGGAAAAATCAAAAAAAGTGCTTCCCTTTTTGCCTGCGCTGGTATAAAATAAAGTAGAATTGTGATTCGTGATGAGGAGGCATAAAATGAAAAGCCGCAGAAAGAGAAAAGTGAATCCGTTGGTTGTTCTTGTGGCTGCTGTAGCTTTGTTTACAGTTGCAAAACTTGTGTCTTTCCAGCTTCAGCTTAGCGATCTGCAGCAGCAGAGCCGGAATCTCGATGAAGAAATCGCACTGAAGCAGGTGCAGAATGCAGAGCTGAAGGAGTCGCTGGATGAAGGCGTCACGGATGAATCAATTGCGAAGATCGCACGCGATGTACTGGGTTACGCATCGCCGGGTGAGCGTGTGTTTATCGACAGTTCAGAGCAATAACCACTTTCATGGAGGAAAAAGCAAAAAGGTATGGAGTTGGCCGTAGGAGAAATTATAACCGGTAAGGTGACCGGAATCACAAAGTTTGGCGCATTTGTTTCCCTGCCGGAGGGAAAGACGGGCTTGGTACATATTTCTGAGGTGGATCAGTCATATGTCAGCGACATCCGGGATCATCTGACAGAGGGACAGGAGGTCAAAGTCAAGATTATCGCAGTGGATGACAATGGCCGCGTCAATCTGTCCATCAAGAAGGCACAGCCGCGCCCGGATTCGGAGCGCCGGTCTTCCGGCCGCAATGGCGGAAATGGCTATGCACAGCGGTCCGGCAATAAGAGGGGACAGCCGCGCACAAATGGTGGAACGTATGCCGCTCGTCCGGCAGTGAAGGAAGCGCCAGCTTCGTTTGAAGATAAGCTCAAGCATTTTATGCAGGACAGTGAGAGCCGTATGGCGGATTATCGTCATAATATTGACCGCAAAAACGGTTCGCGCCGCCGCAAATAACGCAGCATAATGCCGCCTGCTGGTCATGGCGGCATTTTTCCTGCAGATAAAAAAAGCACCCTCCGGCGTATCCGGAGGGCAAAAATGGATTGTGGGGATAAAGATATGAACGGTGCATGGATGACAGTTTCCTGTCACCGTGAATATCGTACCATAGTTTCCAGTAAATGTCAATTGTATCATGAGGAGCAGCTATGCTGATTTGCAATGGAAAAATTGTTCCTATGGAGGGGGAAATCATCGAAAATGGTTTCATTTCGTGGGAAAATGGAAAAATAACGGCAATCGGGTCGATGAAAAATGCACCAGCCGGAGCATATCTGGATGCGCGCGGCGGCTGGGTGCTGCCGGGGCTGGTGGATGCGCATACCCATTTGGGATTGTTTGAAGACTCTCTTGGCTTTGAGGGAGAGGACGGCAATGAGGATACCGAGCCGATCACACCGCAGCTGCGGGTGATTGACGGCATTAACCCAATGGAACGCAGCTTTGCGGAAGCGAGGGAAGCGGGCGTGACCTGTTGCATTGTTTCACCGGGGAGCTGCAATCCGATCGCCGGGCAGATCGCTGCGATCAAGACCGTTGGTCGACGTATCGATGATATGATCGTCAAGGAACCCTGTGCGATGAAATTTGCATTGGGAGAAAACCCGAAATCGTGCTATAATGATAAGGATGAAGCGCCGGTAACGCGCATGGCGACGGCGGCGCTGATTCGGGAAACGCTGCACAAGGCGCAGGAATATGCACGGCACAAAGCAACTGCGGACGATCCGGGAGATACGCCGGAATATGATGCAAAAATGGAGGCGCTGCTGCCGGTACTGGACGGCACCTGTCAGGCGCATTTTCATGCGCATCGCGCGGATGATATCTTCACAGCGCTGCGCATTGCAAAGGAATTTTCCCTAAAGCCGGTCATTCTGCATGGCACCGAGGCGCATCTTGTGGCGGATATTCTCGCGGAAGAAGGGGTGCCGATCTGCTCCGGACCATTTTTAACAGACCGCTCCAAGCCGGAGCTGACGAATCTGACCGAACAGGCACCGGCGCTGTTGACAAAGGCGGGTATCCCGACAGCGATCATCACCGACCATCCCGAAACCCCGCTCAAGCACTTCATGCGTTGTGCGGTCGCTGCTGTACAGGCAGGGATGGAGCCGATGGATGCCTTGCGAGCGGTGACGATCGTGCCGGCGGAAATTACCGGGCTGGCTGACCGTGTCGGCTCGTTAAAGGTCGGAAAAGACGCGGATATACTGATTATGGACGGCGATCCGTTTGATTATCGCACAAAGGTCAAAGCCGTATTTATCAATGGAACACCAATCAAGCAGGAGGATTTTGACATATGAGAACCATCGAAGCCAAAGAAATTACAGCACTGGTGCGTGAGCTGTGCATGAAGGCAAATTATATCCTGCCGGAGGATATCCGCCAGTCCTATCTGGATGGACAGCAGAAGGAGCAATCCCCGTTGGGCAAGACGATTTTTGGAAAGATGATTGAAAATTGTGATATTGCCTGTAAAAATGCCGTACCGATTTGTCAGGACACCGGCATGGCAGTGGTGTTTGTAGAGGTTGGACAGGACGTCCACATTACAGGCGGCTTGCTGGAAGAGGCTGTAGATGAGGGCGTGCGTCAGGGCTATGTGGATGGATACCTGCGTAAGTCGGTCGTGCGCGACCCGCTGGATCGTGTCAATACGGATGACAATACTCCGGCAATTCTGTATACCCGCATCGTAGCGGGCGACCAGATTCATATTACCGTGGCGCCAAAGGGCTTTGGCAGCGAAAACATGAGCGCGATGAAGATGTTTACACCGGCAGCGACCCGTGCGGACATCATTGATTTTATCGTAGATGCCTGCGACAAGGCAGGCTCCAATCCGTGTCCACCAATTGTGATCGGCGTTGGTCTGGGCGGCACCTCGGATAAGGCGGCTTATCTGGCGAAGCGTGCGCTGATGCGCCCGGCTGGCCAGTTCCATGAAAATCCGTTCTATGCGGAGATGGAAAAAGAGATCATTGCGCGTGTCAATGCATTGGGCATCGGGCCGCAGGGCTTGGGCGGCACAGTTACTGCACTGATGGCTGCCATCGAGCCATTTCCGACGCATATTGCAGGCTTGCCGTGTGTTGTCAATATCGGTTGCCATGTGACCAGACATGCAGAGGGAACCATCTGAATTTTGAAGTAATTTCACGAAAAACAGAGAAAATCAGAGCTATATTTTGTACAACCTGTCTCATGCCGGGATTTGCCCGATTTTGGCGCGAGACAGGTTTCCCATTATGTGGTATACTAATTGTAACAACAAGGAAGCTCGATTTGAATATTTTTCGTAAAATGACAAATCATCGGTTCGTGCCGTAAGCATCCTTATGACAATTGAATAAAGGAAATTGGTATAAGGAGTTGATGTTATGAATATTACCATCGTTGAAAGAAAGATGCAGATTAGCGATGAGCTTCGTGCTTATGCAACCAAGAAGGTTACCAAGCTGGATCGTTATTTCCAGAAGGACACTTCTGCAACAATTACTTTCAGTGAGCTGAAGGGCAGGCAGACGGCGGAGGTTACCGTCCGGCATAACGGTATGGTTTTCCGTGCAGAGGAAACCACAACTGACATGTTTGCCTCTGTGGATGGCATGATTCAGAGCATCGAGAAGCAGATCCGCAGAAATAAGACTCGTCTGGAAAAGAAGCTGCGTGAGGGCGCATTTGACAAGGCTGCCGCAAATGAAGCAAGCATGGCTGAGTATGTCGAGGATAAGTATGACGTTATTCGCCGCAAGCGCTTTGACGTTGTCCCGATGACAGTAGAGGAAGCGATCCTCCAGATGAATCTTCTGGGCCATCAGTTCTTCTTCTTCAAGAATGCGGAAGAGGATGATGTACCTGCTGTTATCTATAAGAGAGCAGCAGGCGGGTATGGACTTATTGAAAGCAACTGATGCAGTTTTGATATACGTTTGAGTAGAAAAGAAAGGGAATAGAGAATCCCGCAGTCGGAAACGGCTGCGGGATTTGTTGTGTCAGTGTTTTTGATTGTAAAAGAACATCGCAATGGATGTGCCACAGATGATGATATAACCGATGATACTCAGCATATCGGGTATTTGGTGAAGGACAAAGAAGCCAAGCAAGGCGGCAAATACGATCTGCGAGTAGTCAAAGACGGAGATTTCACGTGCCGGTGCGTTTGCATAGGCTGCTGTGATGGCAAATTGTCCGCCAGCAGCGGCAAGACCAGCGCAGAGAAGGATAATCAGCTGCTGTGCAGTCATCGGATGATAAGAGAATAACAGATACGGCAGGCAGAAAAGTGTGGAGAATGCCGAGAAGAAAAAGACAATAAACGGGCCGCGTTCCCCATTCAGACTCAGTTTTCGCACCATGGTATATGCTGCACCAGCGCCCAAACCGCCAAGTGCGGCGATCAGCGCCGGACCGGTAGTCAGGGAAGAAAAACCGGGCTTGATAATGCATAATGCACCGATGAAAGCAACAATGACTGCACCAGCCTGAAATGGCGTGACCTTTTCCTTTAGATAGAGATAGGAAATGATGACTGCAAAGAATGGCGACAGCTTGTTCAGCATGGATGCATCCGACAGCACCAGATGGTCAATGGCATAATAGTTACACAAAATGCCGATGGTGCCGAAGGCCGCACGGGTAATCAGCAGCGGCAGATTCTTATGGTGAAACTGGAATTTTTCTTCCGACCGCAGCAGCACGATCAAGGCAAATACCAGCGCCACAGCGTTACGGAAAAAGCTCTTCTGCATGGGCGGTAAGTCACCAGACAGGCGCACAAATAAATTCATCAGCGCAAAGCAGAAAGCGGAAAGTATGATATACAGAATACCTTTGGTTTTTTTTGTCATGTTACATCGTTCCAATCTATATCATTTTTGTGACAGCAAAAAAGACGAAAACCTGTTTCGCCTTTCCACTATATCATTTTATGGATTATTCATCCTCATAATTTTTGGTCAGCGCAGTCAGCAGCTCCTGGTAAATGGATTCTGCGTGCTTTTTAAATGTACGCTCCAGTAACGCAGCCTGAGAGGGGCTGACCACGTTCATACGGACGGAGAAAACGCCCTGCATGGATAGTTCAACAACGTAGTCCTTTTCACCATGCTGTTCCACGGTGGAGAATATCTGTGCATCGCGGCGGATCTTGCGGATTACGCGGAGGGCAGACAGCTCTGCTGCTTCCCGGACGGTATAAGGCAGGCGGTTTTGAAAAGCCTGTGCAGTCTCGCGTCCCTTTTGTGTGATGGAAAATCGTTCTTCGTTGTTTTCGATTGTCTTTTCAATGTGCTTGGAATCCTGAAGCTCAGAAAATGCCTCGGACAGTTCAAAATAACCGAAGCCGTCGTCACACCATGTACAGATGTCGACGATCGCATCATATGATACCGGGAACGGCAGATATGTCATGCAGGTCAGTATCAAGAATTTGATCTCATCCTTTGTACGGATAAAGCCATAGCGGATCATAAGGGCACCTCTCATTCGACATCTGATGTTTATACTATTCAGTATAACACAAATGACAAAAAATGCAACGCGAAACCTGTCGAAAACCCTGTGTTCCCCTTGTTTCGACAGGAGAATTATTGTACAATACAGTTTATGGATCTGCCGTGTGGGACGGCGGCAATACGGAAAATAAGGATTGGATTATGAAATATGAATTTTGCTGTCCGACGCTGTTCGGACTGGAGGGCATTGTTGGAGATGAGCTGCGCCACAGCGGCGGGCTGGAGGATGTCCGCGTTGAAAACGGCCGGGTGTTTTTCACCGGTGATGAACATACGTTGGTGTGGGCAAACCTTTGGCTGCGCTGTGCAGAACGTGTGCTTATCAAAGTAGGTGAATTTCCGGCGCGTACCTTTGAGGAATTATTTGAAGGCGTATATGAGTTACCATGGCTGGATTATATTGAGAAGGACAGTGCGTTTCCGGTAAAGGGCTATTCGCTTTCGTCCGAGCTGCACAGTATCCCTGATTGTCAGAGCATTATCAAGAAAGCGATCGTCAAGAGCCTGTCGGAATCCTATGGTGTGACATGGTTTGAGGAAACCGGTGCACGCTGTCAGGTACAATTTTCCATTATGAATAACATTGCGACATTGTATCTGGATACTTCCGGTGCAGGGCTGCATAAACGCGGCTATCGGGCAAATGCAAATGAAGCGCCGCTGCGAGAAACACTGGCTGCTGCGATGGTAAAGCTGTCGCGTTATCGCGGCAGGGGAGAATTTATGGATCCGTTCTGCGGTTCGGGCACGATTCCGATCGAAGCGGCAATGATCGCAATGAACCGAGCGCCGGGATTGTCCCGTTCCTTTGATGCGGAAAAGTGGGCGCTGGTTGAACCGGAAATCTGGCGGCAGGAGCGCGAACGAGCGCTGGACCTGATTTATCGTGACCGCGTGTATGAGATCAGCGGCAGTGATATTGACCCTGATTGCGTTGCGCTTTCTGCGGAGAATGCACGCAAGGCAGGGGTAGAACACACGGTACGCTTCACACAACAGGATGCTTGCGAATTGAGACTGCAAGGCAGGGAAGGGACTTTGATCTGCAACCCACCGTATGGCGAACGCATGATGGATGTCACATCGGCGCGCAAGCTGCTGCGGCGTTTCGGAGCAATTGCTTCCCGTTCTCCAATGAAGCAGTATATTATCAGCTCGGACGAAAAATTCGAGGAGTTTTTCGGCACGCGGGCAGATAAAAAACGTAAGCTGTATAACGGCATGATACGCTGTAATCTGTTTATGTATTACCAGCCGCCGGAGAAGCGGAAGCGTTTCCATTCAGCTGGGAAGGGAAATTTCCAGCGGGGAAACGCACAGAATCATCGCAAGAATTATCAGAAAAAGCACTTTTCAGATGGGAAATAGTTAATATGAAGAAATACAGCCGTCTGCGGGAATGATGAAAAAATCATTCTGGCAGGTGGCTGTTTTTTCTTACGATATCGTAAGAATCCATTTCTTGCTCAACTATTATGCTATAATAAGCGCAGACACAGCGTCAGCTGTGAAATTTTGTCAGAAGTTGGGCGTATCTGAAAAGCCGAAAATACAAATACGGATGACTTCATTGTTAAAATCACTTGAAATCCGAAAGGATTACTGCGTGATTTTGCCAGGCCGCAGCGAGGTATGAAAAACACTTCATGTAGTGAGCGGTGCGCAGCTGGAAATGTTTTGTTGCATCGAATCCACCTCGTTTTTGCGAAATATTCGTCATTTTCTTGTTTTTTTAGATAGCGCCTATATTATATTGCAAAGATTTGAGGCTTTATTATGGAAATAAAACTGCTTTTGGTTGAAGATGATCCGTTTTTGCAGGACGGTTTACATGAAATGCTACAGCGCGAGGGCTATACTGCTGACCTTGCGGGAAATTGTACTGCTGCGAATCAATATGTTACCGAAAATTCTTATCGTTTAATTCTTTTGGATGTATCCCTGCCGGACGGCAATGGATATGAACTGTGTGCAAACTGGCGAAGTCAAGGAATCTGTACACCGATTTTATTCCTTACTGCACGGGATGAGGAAATGGAGATCGTACGTGGTTTGGACGTGGGAGGCGATGATTATGTCACAAAGCCATTCCGTTTGCAGGAGCTATTATCCCGTATTCGTGCGCTGTTGCGGCGCAGTCCGGCGGCTGTCTTTGAGCAGGGGGAATTGAAAATAGATTTGGACAACCGGACCGTTTTCCGAAAGGATAATCCGGTTTTTCTCACGCCAACAGAATTTCAGCTATTGGCTGTCATGGTGCGCAACCGCAGTCAGATATTCACCCGTGCACAGCTTTTGCAGTCGATTTGGGACGATGCAGGCGTATATATTGATGACAATACTTTGTCTGTGCATATCAGTAGACTGCGGGAAAAGATCGGCGGAAATACCATCCGTACTGTACGTGGCGTCGGCTATCAATGGAGGTCGGAAAAATGACACCTTTATCTGTATTGACTGTTGTTTTGGCGATATGCTGTATCATTTTGATTGTCTGTCAATATTGCCAGAAACAGCGACAGCAGCGCTTATATGACCGGATTCAGGCATTTTTACTGCATCCAACTGTGCCGAAATACAGCGTGCAGGATGATTCGTTTGCATTACTGGAAAATGCAGCGGCAGATTTAGAGAACAAGATATTGACTGAGCATGCCAATATGGTTGCCCAGAGCAAACAAAACGTGGATTTTGTGGCAGATATTTCCCACCAGCTAAAAACACCTCTGGCAGCGCTCAAGTTGTACTGTGAAATGGATGCAGCGGTATTTCCCAATGCGCACACAGACAAGCAGCTGGTGTTAATCGAGCACATGGAAGAGCTTATTTACTCCCTCCTCCGGCTGGAAAATCTAAAAGCAGATGCCTATGCTATGTCATTTCAAATGCATCCGCTGCATTTGCTGGTTGCAGATGTTTGGAATGGCTTATATGCATTATATCCGACAAAATGCTTCACATTAGAGGGGCAAGCACAGCTGCGCTGTGATGAAGCATGGATAAAGGAAGCAATTGTGAATATTCTGAAAAACTCCTGCGAACATACAACGGAAAACGGGAAAATTTCTGTCCTGTTAGAGCAGACAGAAGCTGCTGTGCATATTACAATCCGCGATAATGGCGGAGGCGTGCCGGAGGACGAACTGCCGAAGCTGTTCCAGCGCTTCTTTCATTCCTCCCGAAATACCTCGAAAAACAGCGCGGGCATTGGCTTAGCCATTACAAAGGAGATCATCACCAAGCATCATGGTATTATCACAGCCGCCAATGATGCACATGGATTATGCATGTATATCAATCTTCCGATCATAGACGGAATGCAGTCTTACGAAATCGTAAGTTGACCGTCACGGAATCGTAAGGTTCGTATGCTATGGTTAATGGTAAAGGAGGGACATCAGTATGGAAATCATTCGATGTGAGCAGTTAAACAAAATGTATGCCAGCGGTGAGGCACGTGTCCATGCAGTGCGTGACGTTACCATCGGATTTGAGCAGGGTGAATTTTGCGCAATCACCGGTTCCAGCGGTTCAGGTAAATCCACATTGCTGCATATGCTGGGTGGTTTGGAGTACCCAACCTCCGGCAAGGTGATCTATCAGGAAAAAGACCTGTTTTCCTACAATGACAATCAGCTTTCCATCCTGCGCCGGCGTCGGTTTGGATTTGTTTTTCAGGCGTATAATCTGGTGCAGGAGTTGACTGCTTCGGAAAATATCCGCCTGCCGATTTTGCTGGATAAGAAAAGACCGGATGAAGAATATCTCAAGCGGATTATTGATATTTTGGGTATTGAGAACCGGTTGGATCACCTGCCGAGTGCCTTGTCCGGTGGTCAACAGCAGCGGATTGCGATTGCCCGTGCACTGGCGAACAAGCCTGCTATTTTGCTTGCAGACGAGCCGACCGGCAATCTGGATGGTCAGACCGGACGCGAGGTATTGGGTCTGCTGAAATATGTCGGAAAAGAGCTGGGTATTACATTAATCTTGGTTACACATGACCTGCATGTTGCGGAACAGGCAGACCGCATTTTAACACTAGAAGACGGGCAGGTTGTCCGTGACACCAAAGCGACCTCCGAGGGAGCAGAGGTGCAGCGATGAGTCGCTTTTCTATCAATTCAATTGCATTAGGCAACCTGCGCCAACATAAACGGACCTATTTGTCCATGACGGTTGGTATTGTACTTGCGTTGTTCTTCTCTGCGTCACTGCTGCTGTTTTGGAATTCCATGCAGGTTTCCATACAGGAGATCCATAACAAACGATATGGTGCGCAGGATGTCATTTATATGAACGGTACGGATGAAGTGTTTGATGAGCTGAATGGGCAGGGATGGCTTTCTGTTCTTGGAAAAGCCAGTATTTTAGAATATATTTCTTTGCATGATCCAAGCGAAAATACCGGCTTTTCCGCGGCTGTTTTTGATGATGATGCATTACAGCTGATTGATTGGGAGATAGACGGCAGACTGCCGGAAAAGGCGGGAGAGATTGCGATGGAACAATCGGCATTATCTAAAATACAGTCTGACGCTGATATTGGTGATACGATCACAGTTTCCGCTTATATTCCGACAGGAATGGGAGATGATGGCGAAGGTACATTTCTGGATAAGACTGTGGAAAAAACATATATACTTGTCGGTATCCTCTCGGAGCATTATAGTTATTTAAATTGCTCAGGCAATGGAGTTCAAGCTGCATATAATGATTTTCCGTCAGCGGTGCTTTCCAAAGAGGAGTCAATCGAAGTTGGTGGTAAGACAGTTAACAACTACTATGTGAAATTCAGCGAAAAATTTTGGGATGAATATGACAATGCTGGTGATGATACCGAAGCAGATAATCTGTATGCCAAGTTAGTATATGATTGTGATAATAGTGATTATATCTTTAGATTCGCTACTTATGATAACGATCATTTAATTAGCGGTTCTGATATTTCCAACATGGAGCTGTTTGTCAGTTGTATTATGATCGTTGCAAAGGCGCTGATCCTCGCTTCCTGTCTTGGAATTATCAATGCTTTTTCTGCGAACTTGAGGGAGCGGCAGCAGCAGATTGGTATGCTGCGTGCAGTCGCTGCGACGAAGCGGCAGATACGACAGATCTTCGGACGGGAGGCAATGCTCATTGCATTATTTTCCATCTTTCCCGCTATGTTGCTGTCTTGTCTTGCTGTCTGGGGGATAATACAGCTGATGGGACCGGGCTTTCGTTTTATATTGAATGGATGGATATTGATCGGCATGGCGGCCGTCGGTCTGATCTGCATTATGGTAGCAGCATATATTCCTTTGTGGAGGGTTTCACGTATCCCACCAATGCAGGCAATTCGGGATGTATCTCTCTCGAAAAAGATGAAATCCCGCCGTATCCGCACAAAAAAGGTATTTAATGTGTCAAGCCATCTGGCAAAGCGTAATCTGTCTCTCAATAAGGGAAGACAGGTGTGCATTATTGCGTTGATAACAGCCGGGATGTTTGTCGTGACCTCACAGATGCATGAAGGAATGGGGGATGCTTTTGACAAATTGCGGAACGGCATAGTGGAGAATGATGGCAGTGATTTTGAATTGAAAATTGATGAAAGCAACAGCGACATGTATAGTGGTTTGGTGTTAAATTACAATTCAATAGGAATGACAGAACGTGATCGACAAGATATACTTGATCTGCAATCGGTGCAGACGATACACAGTAAGAAACGCTTACAGATCAACATTATTCCAGAGAGTATGACAGATTATCTGACGGTTTTCGGTTTAAATTATTCGTGGAATTCGATGTATCTGATTGCTGATTTGCCATTTGCGTTTGATAACGAATTTTGCCGGGAAGAGCGTCAGCAGTATTTGGATGTCAAACAGAAATATGGCTACACAAAGGATTTTTATACGGAGAATCTGTGTGCGTATGACGAGGATCAGCTGAAGGCGGCAGCATCTTGTTTGTCTGAGGGGGAAATTAATTTGGACAAACTCGCTTCGGGTGAAGAGGTGCTGGTTGTAGCACCTACCTATTCTGGCGCATACTCTGATATTCTGGACAGCAATGATTATAAGGATTACACCAGTGACGATTTTACCAAAGCGGACGAACAGACGGCAAAACAAAAATGCGGAAAATATCTGGTGGAAAATGATATGTTTCATGCAGGCGATACCATTACACTGAGCCAACTGTACACTGTGGAGGGACTGAAAACAGATGAAAACGGCGATACGATCTTGCCGGATTCTGTCCAGCGCATTGACCGCGAGGTTACCATCGGTGGTATCCTTGATGCAAATAACGGATTGGGCTCAAAGGGTGCTGTTATTACCAGCACTGTGGGTATGTCTGCACTTGGCTATGATGCAAAGTACAATGATTTTCAAATCTTTTTATCAGAATCTCCGAGCAAGGAAATGGAGCAGTATTTAGAGAACAATTTACGGATAATAGCGGTTAGAAGCAACCAGACTCAAATGGTCAATCATGTTGCGCAGGCGAGAGATTCCCGAAATATTGCCAGTGCATACTTAATTGCCATATTTTCCGTAATCATACTGATGTTTGCAATCTGCATCAGTATGATAAGCAATTCCTTTACTGCGCAGATTCAGGCGGGGAAAAGCTATATTGGTATATTACGTGCGACTGGCGCCTCGGAACGCGATATTTGGAAAAATTATTTGTACCAGCTTATCTATCTGTTTGTGCGCAGCGGTATCATCGGTGTTCCGCTTTCCATCGCTGTTAGATGCGCGCAGGTTTGGGTCAATCAATATTTTTTTGCAAATTTTTATTTAAACTGGGATGATTACATGGAGCTATATGGGGTTCCTTCGCCTGTACCTGCGCTGGTATTGCTTGTGTTGATGTTTGTTGTATGCTACTGCACCACGCGGCGGAAGGTAAAACAAGTGCTAAAGGGCAGTATTGTGCAAAATATTCGGGAGCTGTAAGGAGGGATAGTAATGAACCGCTTTTCCATTAATACAATTGCATTAGGCAACCTGCGCCAACATAAACGGACCTATTTGTCCATGACGGTTGGTATTGTACTTGCGTTGTTCTTCTCTGCGTCGCTGCTGCTGTTTTGGAACTCCATGCAGATTTCCATACAGGAGATTCATACCAAACGATATGGCACGCAGGATGTCATTTATGTAAACTGTAAAGATGCACCATTTGACGAGCTTGCAGGAAAAGGCTATTTTTCTGCCATTGGGAAAGCAAGTATCTTAGAATATATTTCGTTAGAGGGCCCGGAGGCCAATACCGGTTTTTCCGCGGCCGTCTTCGATGATACCGCGTTAGGGCTGATTGATTGGGAGATAGACGGCAGACTGCCGGAAAAGGCGGGAGAGATCGCAATAGAACAGTCGGCATTATCCCGTCTGCGGTTGGATGCCGTGGTGGGGGATATGATCACTGTTTCAGCCTATATTCCAACGGGCAACAAAGATACTGCCGTTGGGACTGGAGGATTTTTAGATGAGCCGGTAGAAAAAAACTATACATTGGTTGGTATCCTTTCCGATCGTATGAACAATCTGGCATATGAGGGAGGCGTGGACGCAGTATATTATGATTATCCTGCGGCTGTCCTTTCCCGTGAGGAAGAAGTCAGCTTAGGTGGGAAGCCTGTTATCAATTATTATGCAAAATATAGCGTGAAATACTGGGCGGCCTACAATATTCCTGGCGAACATTGCTCACACTATCAGATTTCGCTTGCGCTGAATGATTATGATGTAGGTGGACTTGACACCTACAACGATGAGGACTTAACCGGGAGTTTGGATCTGAACAATATGAAGACATTTGCAAATTCCATTATGACAGTTGCTTTTGCGTTGATTCTTGCTTCCTGCTTGGGGATTGTTAATGCGTTTTCCGCCAACCTGCGGGAGCGCCAGCGGCAGATCGGCTTATTGCGTGCAGTCGCTGCAACCAAACGACAGATACGCCAGATATTTGGGCGCGAAGCGATGCTTATTGCACTGCTTTCTATCCCGCCTGCTGTATTGTTGTCTTGCATTGCTGTTTGGGGGATCATGCAGCTGATGGGACCTGGATTTCATTTTGTACTGAATATCTGGATAGTACTCGGAACGGCGGTAGTTGGTTTGTTCTGCATCATGGCAGCAGCATTTTTTCCATTATGGAAGGTTTCCCGCATCCCGCCAATGCAGGCCATTCGCGATGTATCCCTTTCCAGAAAGCTAAAAAACCGCAAAATCCGCAGTAAAAAGGTGTTTGATGTTGCCAAGCATCTGGCAAAGCGCAGTTTATCTTTAAACAGAAGGAATCAGCTGAGTGTGATTGCTTTGATGACGGCAGGAATGTTTATTCTGACATCTATGATTTATGATGAAACAATCCGATTTGACTTGTTATTTTCCTTGAATGATAAGCCATATTCCTGCGATTATTCTCTTAGATCGGATAACTGGAATGATGTTGATGCCGGGTTGATATATTCCGGTTACAGCTCCGGTATGATGGAGCAGGATATCAAGGACATCATGGCATTACAGTCTGTGCAGTCTGCACAATGCACAAAAGAGGTTATCACAAATATTATTCCAGATCATATAAATAAAAATTATTTGACGGATTTTGGTTACGACACGATAGCCTTTTCCGAATATCTGAATGCTGGGCTTCCGATGGTGGACAAAGCTGGACAGGAGTTTTATCAGCGGACACAGGAACAATATAGGAAAACCATGCAAAAATATGACTATACACAAGAGTATTATACTTCTTGTATTACAGCATTGGATGAAGCGCAGATAGAGGCGCTATCCGATCAATTGTATGAAGGCGAAATTCATCTAGATAAGCTCGCTTCGGGTGAGGAGATATTGGTTTATGCACCGGCATATACCGGTGTATATTATATGAGTCAAAACGATCTATGCGGTGATGATTATTCTTCAGCTGATGCCAATCTTGCAAAGCAGCAGTGTACGCAGTATCTTGCAGAAAATGATATGTTTCATGCTGGAGATACCATTACATTAAGCAAGTTGTATACAACAGCAACGAAAATAGATGCATCAAACGATAGCGATGAAGTTGTTCTTCCGGATGATGTGCAGCGAAAGGACCGCAAGGTCACGATTGGCGGCGTGATAGACAAAGGTGATTTTTCTGATGCGCGTGGTACAATTATCACCAATATTGCCGGTCTCTCCTCTTTAGGTTACGATGCGAAATATAAAACTGCGGAGGTTTTCCTATCGGAATCTCCAACCAAACAGATGGAGTGGTATTTGGACGATAGCTTACAGGCTATTGCTGCTCGTAGCGGGAATACTACCGTTGAAAACTATATTGCTATGGCAAGGGAGTCGCGCAATATTGCATATGGCAAGATGGTAGCAGGATTGGCGGTGTTTATTTTGCTGTTTGCGATTTGTACCTGTATGATAAGCAATTCCTTTGCCACACAGATTCAGGCAGGAAAAAGATATATTGGCACGCTGCGTGCGACGGGAGCTTCGGAACATGATATCTGGCATAATTATCAGTATCAGATGATATATCTATTTTTCCATGGCGCGATTTTTGGTATTCCATTTGTATTTGCTGCATTGACTGGGCGTACCTTGTTTCGAAAGTACATCAATGGTTGGGACGAATGGAAAGTTCTCGGTTTTCCGCCGGTATTGCCTGCATTGGTATTTCTTCTCCTGATGTTTTTCGTTTGTTATTGTACCACACGGCGGAAGGTAAAACAGGTGCTAAAAGGCAGCATTGTGCAGAATATCCGGGAGCTATGAGGAACATATGAAACGTTTGTTAAAATGTCTTACGATAATACTGCTGATTGCTGCTTTTGCTGCACCGACTGCCTTTGCCGGAGCAGGCGATACGGCCGCAAACAGTGCAGCTGCAAGCGGGGGCACGAAAAATGCATCCAGTGGAGCTTCTTCCAGCGCAGCAGAGTCTACAGCTGTTACAAGCCAGCCCAAGCTGATGGTCTATGCCTATTCGCTGGACTGCGATTATCTGAGCGCAGGAGATACCGGGACATTATCGGTATCGGTATATAATACCAGTGATTCACGCCAAATACGCAATTTAAAGATGTCTTTTTCTGTAGATGATCATGAGATCATTCCGGTAGAAATGGGCACGAAATACTTAAAACGGATCAAGGCAACTGGCTGGTACGACTGGCAGTTTGATATTATGGCGCTGGAAAAAGCGACTTCCGGCGTACATCCGGCGACGGTTACGATGGAATATGAGGACAGCGATGGAAATGCATATACAGCAACCGATACGCTTATCATTACCGTACGGCAGTCGGTTATTTTATCCTATGATGAACCGGCTTTGGATGCCCGTCTGACACAAGGAGACACGCCGACCTTTTCCATGAACTTGATGAATACCGGAAAAAGTACCATTTATAATGCACTGTTGACATTTGATATTCCGGGAATTTCTAATGGCGGAAGCGTCTTAGTCGGCACGATTGAAGCCGGTGAGTCAAATGTCGGCACGACCAATTTGCGTGTGGATACTGATACGATTGGAAAAGTCGATGGCAAGGTTACGTTGTCCTATGAGGACGATTTCGGTCAGAAATATACCAAGGAGCTGCCGCTTTCCACAACGGTGGAAAAGAAGGTGGTCGCAGAAGCGCCGGTGGAAATGAAGGAGGAATCCAAGCTCAGTGTAAAACATATTGCGATCATCGCTGTGATTTCCGCTGTGGCGCTGCTGGTGATTATCCTGATGATCGTAAAGGCGGTGAAAAAAAGACGGGAGCAGGAGGAAGACGAAAAGAGATTGTAAAAATGCGGAATGTATAAAAATGGAAAAATGATTGCCGGAAATATATCCGTATGGTATAATAAACAATATACATAGATAGGCGGAAAGGGGAGGTTTGCTGTGAAAAAAGGTTTTGCTTTTTTGAAAAGAAGCACACGGCTGCTTTTACTGTTGGGCACAGCTGTTTTTCTATCCAGCTGCAATGCAAATAGCGAAGCTCTGTCGGATGATGGTGGATATGAACCGCCTGGATATGTCTGCGTCAAGCAGAATAATGCAGATGGCAGCTATCTGACCTTTGCGTATAACCGTGATGGGGAATGCGTCAAAAGCACCTGCTTTTCTGTGGACGATACACTGATGGGCTGGACGGAATACACCTTTGGCGACAGCGGTTGGAAAACCGAACAGACAGAGTATAACGCAGAAGGTGAAATCAAAACCCGCAGCGTGATGGAATATGATGGGGGTTGCATGACGAAGCTGACATGCTTTGATGGCGAGAATGAGCAGCAGTATCAGCAGACCTATGACTATGATGAAAACAGCTATTGCATAAAGGAGACATATATAAGCGATAACTTGTCCTATTGGTATGACATTGAACGCGACGAGAACGGTAGAGAGATCAAACGTACCATGCGGACAGACGATAACGACCAGACAACAACAGTAGAGTTTTCCTATGATGCGGAAGATCAGCTCATAAAAACCACAACCTATGAAGATAGCGCAATACGGGGATGGGATGAATACACGTATGATGCGGCAGGAAATCAGCTCAGCTGTACCGCATATACAGTGGATGGACAGGCAAATGGTGCATGGGAGTATTCGTATGATAAGGATGGAAATTTGATACAGGCTGCATTCAATGGCACAGGCTCCGCAGAACTGCTGAGCACCTATGAATATATGACATTTGGAGACTATTTAAAACAACAGTCATAATAACGATTTCGTTCGAACGGATAACAAACGGTGCGGGTGTTTTCTGACATGGTTCAGAAGGCATCCGCATTTGTAATATGTGTAGGAATTGGTTGCACAGCAGAGATATTTGTGTTATAATCGACATATGCCGGAAATGGAGGCGATACGATGCCAAGACCACAGCGATGTAGAAGGATATGTGAAGAGCCATTATATGACAGGTTCTGTCCGGAAGGGATTCACGTCGGTGATATCGTGACACTCAGTATGGATGAGTTTGAAGCGATACGGCTGGTTGACCTGGAAGGAAAAACGCATGAACAATGTGCGAAGCAGATGGATATATCCCGCACCACGGTGACAGAGATTTATGAAAGTGCGCGGTATAAGCTGGCGGATTGCATTGTAAATGGAAAACAGCTGACGATTGGCGGCGGAAACTATCGGTTTTGCGATGGTTCCGCTGCGGCGGTCTGCGGTAAGCGCTGCCATCGGTGTGCTTCCGGCAAAACAGATTATGTCATTTTCAAAAAAGGAGCAGATAGTATGAGGATCGCAGTAACGTATGAAAATGGAATGATTTTTCAGCACTTTGGACATACGGAGCAGTTTAAACTCTATGACATTGAAAACGATAAGATTGTATCCGAACAGGTCGTCGGCACAAATGGCAGTGGACACGGTGCGATAGCCGGATTTCTTGCTGCGAACAAAGTGGATGCTTTGATCTGTGGTGGTATTGGCGGGGGCGCACAGATGGCACTCGCAGATGCTGGTATCAAGCTGTATGGTGGTGTCAGCGGCAGTGCAGATGTGGCGGTGAGTGCGCTGCTTGCCGGAACACTGGGATATGATCCGGATGTGCATTGCAGCCATCATGACCATGAGCATGGCGCAGGCGGACATACCTGTGGCGCACATGGCTGTGGGATGCACGGCTGCCATTAAGCGAAGTCGCGGGTGAATACAGAGAAAAAACTGAGAGAATGCCCAGCTGATTCCAGTTGACATTTTGATCTGCCGCCGTATTTGGGAAGAAGGGAAATATGTATGCTGATTCAACCAAATTTTGAAGAGATCAAAAGTCTGTTCTGGCGAAAGCCAAAGCTGATTTCTGTCAATATGGAGGACCCGGTGCACACGAAAATGCTTCGTGCCCTGCATGTGCATGATGATCGCGTGGAAATTATTCTGATTCGCAGTGGAAATGGTGTGCATACCATTGATGGGAAGGCATATTCCACTCATGGGGGAAATATCCTGATTTACAATGCGGGCGTGACACACGACGAATGTGCGGATCAGTTTGAAGGGATGCAGATCATCAGCTGTGCGGTTTCCAATATTTCAATTCCCGGACAGGCTGATAATACACTTTTGCCGGAACGGTGTTCTCCGCTGATTTCCAACACACCATATTTCCAAGAGATTGAAGCGTTGTTGGTCACATTGATGACGGTTACAGATGAAGAGATCGAGTACCATTTGACCTGTGCGCTGCTCCTGTTGGTGCGGCAGGAAGCGATGAAAGAACCGCTTCCGGAGAAAAACAAGACAATCCAACTGGGGCATCTGGTACAGCAATACCTGGATGCACATTATTTGGAGGACATTCAGTTGGAGGATGTTGCAGCGCAGATGAATATGAGCCCATATTATCTGACGCGCGTATTCCGGCGTACGGTAGGCTATCCACCGAAGCAATATCTGGTACGCCGCCGCATAGGAGAAGCACAGTCATGGCTGCTTATGACAGATTTGCCGGTGACGGATATTGCAATGAAGGTAGGATATAACAGTGTCAGCAATTTCCATAATACCTTTCGGAGGATCGTTGGCATGACACCGCAGCAGTATCGGGATTACTGGAAAAACAAATAAATATTGTATTTTTCAACCGGTTCCAATGGAGCCGGTTTTTTCTATTGCAAGAATTTGCAGTCTGTTATAAGAAATAACTGAAATTCCCGTGCTTTTCCGCAAAACAAAGGCTGAAATTTGCAGGCAGAAAATGCAGGCTGCTAGTATAATGTGCATTAGAAAGAACAGAGGAACAACATATCGTGCCAAAGGACAAAATATAAGTTCAGGATATATGATATGCTGAAAGGAGAAAACAACAGTGATTAACGGTGAAAAAATTGTAGATCAGCCGATCCGTTGGGCAATGATCGGCGGCGGCAGAGGAAGCCAGATTGGATATATCCATCGTTCTGCAGCACTTCGCGATGCAAACTTCCAACTCGTAGCGGGTGCATTCGATGTCGATCCGGAACGCGGCAAGGATTTTGGCATCCAGTGCCATGTAGACCCGGATCGCTGCTATCCCGATTATAAAACCCTGATCGCAGAGGAAGCAAAGCGTGAGGATGGCGTACAGGCGGTTTCCATTGCGACCCCCAATTTTACGCATTATGAAATTGCTAAGGCTGCGCTGGAAGCAGGTCTGCATGTCTATTGTGAAAAGCCGCTGTGCTTCACGACTGAGCAGGCGGAGGAACTGGAGACACTGGTCAAGAAATCCGGCAAGGTTATGTTTATCTCGTACGGCTACTGTGGTCACCAGATGATCGAACAGGCGCGCCAGATGGTGGCACGTGGTGACCTTGGCGAAATTCGCATTATCAATATGCAGTTTGCACATGGCGCACACAATGTGGCAGTAGAAAAGAAAAACGGCGCAACCGCATGGCGGGTTGACCCGAAGAAGGCTGGCCCGGCATATGTACTGGGTGATGTTGGTACACACATGCTATATCTGTCCGAAGCAATTGCCCCAGAACTGAAGATCAAGCGCTTGATGTGCTCTAAGCAGTCCTTCGTAGAGGGCAGACAGCTGGAGGACAATGCAATGACCATTCAGGAATATGATAACGGCGCGATTGGTTACATCTGGTCCAGCTGTGTGAATGCAGGCTCAGAATTCGGTGCACGCTTCCGCATTGTCGGTGAAAAGGCATCGATCGCATGGGATGTTGAGCATCCGAACCAGCTGCATTATGAAGTACAGGGCAATGCACAGAGCGTGATGCAGCGCGGCGCAGGGTATCTGTACAATGAAGCTCTTGCAGATGACCGTATCGGTGGCGGACATCCGGAGGGATTATTTGAATCGTGGTCGAATCTGTATACGAAGTTTGCCAAGGCAATTGACAAGAATGAAAAAGGCGAAGAGATCGACTTCTGGTATCCGGGCATCCATGCTGGCGTGCTGGGTGTCAAGTGGGTAGAAAAGTGCGCGCAGTCCGGTGACAAGGGCGGCGTATGGATTGATTTTTAAGAGAGGGAAATGAGTATGAGTGTGGATCCGAAAGAGTTTGATATGCCGGTGGCATCGTTTAACCCGAATCCGATGAAGCTGGGACTGTTTACCGATGGTCTGCCGGATATGCCGTTTGAGCAGGTGTTGGATGTAGCTTGTGAAATGGGTATTGAGGTGCTGGAACTTGGCACGGGCGGTTATTCCTGTGCACCACATTTGGATATGGAAAAGCTGTTGCACAGCGCACAAGCACGCAAGGAATACCTGAACGCGATCGAAAGCCGTGGTTTGAAGATTTGCGCACTGAATTGTTCTGCCAATGCGATCGGACCGGGTGAACGCTGGGCAAGTCACGCACCCGATGTTATGAACACCTTCCGTCTGGCAGAGCTGCTGGGGGTGGAGCATGTCGTTTCCCAATCTGGCCTGCCGGCAGGAAGCCCAAATGATGAGACGTTGAACTGGGTACTGCATACCTATCCGCCGGAAATGATGGATGTGCTCAAGTATCAGTGGGATGTTACCATCAATTTCTGGAGCAAGGCGGCTGATCTGGCAAAGGAATGCGGCGTAAAAACGATTGCACTGGAAAATCATCCGATGAACATGGTATTCAATGTCAGCACACTCATGAAGCTGCGCAATGCGGTTGGTGATATTATCGGCCTGAACCTTGACCCGTCCCATCTGTTTTTCATGGGTGGCGATCCAATGATGATTGCGCGCAAGCTATGTGAGGAAAAAGCGATCTATCATGTACATGGCAAGGATACCCGTTTGAACCCGCACATCAAGGGGCTGGAATGTTTTGAGCTTGGCGCATACAACGGCGCGCCGGTTGATCGCGTGTGGAATTATGTAGCAGTCGGCTACGGCCATGACCACCTGTGGTGGAAGGAGTTCTTCGCAACATTGGCAATGGGCGATTACCATGGCCCGGTATCCATCGAAGTAGAAGACCCGTCCATGCCGAACAATCTGGTAGCGATCCAGAAATCCGCAAAATTCCTGAAAGAAACCATGCTTTCCTGAAACGATACACCACTGACTTACAGATATAGAAACAAATCAATCCCAAACTGAAGGAGGAAACGACTATGAAAATCGCATTTGACGGCAGCGCATTCTGGGAAACTGGTATGACTTATGAAGAGCAGTATGATGTTGTTGCCCGCGCTGGCTATGAATACATCAATCCATATAATGCGGACTTTCCAGGCTTCTGGAAGCGTCCGAAGGCTACCAATGAAGAGGTTCTGTGGCATAAAAAAGCGATCGCAGATGCAGGTTTGAAAATTGCATCCCTGACCACCGGCTTTCACTGGCAAGACCCAGATGAATTTGTTCGTGAGTATGCGGTTGACTGCTGGAAGCGCATGTTTGAAATCGGCGAATTGATGGATGTCTATGTGTTCAATACTGAGCTTGGGCCGGGCAGAAGCAATCCGGAGCTGTGTGAAGCCAAGCTGATGCGTTCTCTTGATGTTCTGGTTCCGATCATGGAAGAAAAGGGAATTCGTCTGGATATTCAAGCACATCCGGATGACTTCTATGAGCACAACAATGATGCATATGATATCATTCGCTACTATGATAGCCCGTCTCTGGGTTATCTGTACTCCATTCCGCACACGTTCCATTATGACGGCGGTAAGGGTGATATTGAACATAATCTGAAATATGCGAGAAAGCATCTGAAACACGTGCTGTTTGCAGATACCTATAACTATACCAAGCTGTTCCGCTACAATTGCAATCCGTCCAACCTGTATGCGGACGGTACCGTTCGCTGCCATGCACATATCGGACATCTGGGCGAAGGCGATGTCGATTTTGACCGCATCTTCAAGACCCTGCGCGAGATCGGCTTCAATGAGCAGGAGGACACCATCGCGACCTTCAACCCGCTGGGCTTCCCGGAAAGAGCAATTTCTGACGGTACCCGTACCAGAGAGATCATTGAGAAGAATCTGGTCGGCGTGCCGAGCATTGCAGAACCGATGCCGGAAGGCTTTGGTATCTATGCCAGATAAATTTGAGCTAATCTATCATAAATGTGGTAGTTAGTATAATAGTTTCTCTCTTTCTTTGTTATTTTGAAATATCGGGGAGGAAGCTCTCTCATTCCTCCCCGAACCGGACTATGGCAGACGTTTTTCGGTTATGGGAGACTGAGAAGCGGTAACATGTCATTTTAATGAAAATGAAACCAGCGATTTGTTATGAAAGATAACAAATCAGGCAAAGACGATGGAGGTAATGTATGAAAAGCAAAAGACTTCTTGCGCTTCTGGCGGCAGGCGTAATGTCTGCAGGAATGCTGGCTGGCTGCGGCAACTCTTCTAGTGAGAATGGTTCCGCGGCATCGAATGGAAGTGCGGAAAAGAAGGGAACCATGACACTGGTTATGTCCACTCGTGATGACTTCCTGTCTACACTGGAATCTGCAGCGCTTGCCTATGCAGAGGAGACTGGCTATAAGCTGACATCTCAGGATGCACAGAATGATGCTGCAAAGCAGATTCAGTATGTTGAGACCGCAGTCAATGGCGGCGATGCAGCTGTCATTGTCAATCCGGTTGACTCGGATGCGGCACAGTCTGTTGTTGATGCGGCAGGCGAGACGCCGTTGGTATTCGTAAACCGTGCACCAACGGATATGCATGTGCTTGACGCGGAAAATGTTGGCTTCTGTGGTTCTGATGAAGATACCTCCGGCTATTTCCAGGGTGAATATCTGGCAGAGTACTTCAACGCCAAGGGACAGACAGATATTAAGTATATTTTGTTGCAGGGTGAGCTGGGACAGGTTTCCCAGATCAAGCGCTGTGCCGGTGTTCTGAAAGCGTTGAAGGATAATGGCATCAATGCAACCTCTGTCGTTGATCTGGCTGGTAAGTATGACCGTGCTGAGGCAATGAACAAAATTGCTCCGGTACTGACCTCCGGGCAGGAATTTGACTGCATCATTTCCAACAATGACTCCATGGCAATGGGTGCGATCGAAGCATGCGAAGCTGCAAATATCGACCCGTCTACCTTCCCGATTGTAGGCATTGACTGCACCAAGGACGGCGCACAGGCTGTATCCGAAGGCAAGCTCGCTATGACGGTTTACCAGAATCCGTTGGGACAGGGCAAGGGCGCCATTCAGGCGGCAATCAATCTGATCAACGGTGACCCGGCAAATAAGGATACAGAATTTATCAAAGATGAATCCGGGGAATCCTACAGTGATTCCATTGTATGGATCGCATTTGAGCCGGTAACTGCGGATAACGTAGCAGATTATATGTGATAGAAATATACAAAATATATACCTATAAATGATTTCCGGGGCATTGGGAGTTTTCCAATGCCCCGGTTTTTCATGGGGATTCATAATCAAGCTTGTGTGGTAAGATGATGATATTTCTCCAGCATATCCTTTAACGATACCGATTTTAGGCTTGCTTCCATATCTGAGCGTATGACCTGATACGAATCATCAAGTACACTGTGGATGTTTTTTCCGACAGGGCAGAGCGGTGATGGTGCCTGATGGATACCGAACAGCTTATCCAATGCGTCGGGTTCGACGCACATGCAGATACGGTATAACGATATTTCCTCCGGCGGGCACAGGAGTGCTGCCCCTCCTGTGCCAAATTTGACCGTAATGATGCCATCCTTTTTGAGTGCGCTCATAATATTGCGAATAATAACCGGATTACAGCCGCTGGACAATGACAGCAATTCGCTTGTTACTTTATGGCTGTCACTAAATTCATGAATAAAAATCAGGCAATGTATAGCAACAGAACATTTTTTACTGATATGCATGAACGCAGACCTCCTTGCTTTTTTATTATAGCATAGGACGGAAATGGTGTAAATCTTGACATGACATCTATATTCGTTTAAAATAATCTCAACAGGTGTAATTTTAAAAATTACATAAGGAGGAAAAAGCTTATGAAATGTTCTATGATTGTATTTAGCCCAACGGGAGGTACAGAGAAAGCTGCACATATTATTTGCTCAGCACTCGGTACAGAGACAATAGTTTTTGATTTGTCTGATGCGAGTCTAAACCCGGCAGAGTATTGTGCATATCAGGATACAATAGCAGTCATTGCCATGCCGTCTTATGGTGGACGTGTTCCTGCGCTGGCAGCGGAGAGAATGAAGAAAATCCATGTAAATGGTACACCCTGTATTTTACTTTGCGTTTATGGCAACCGTGCCTATGAGGATACGCTGGTTGAAATGGAAGATTTGGCAACGGAATGCGGTTTTGCAGTAGTAGCTGCTGTCGCAGCGATTGCGGAGCACTCTATCATACATGAGTATGCTGCGGGGCGACCGGATGCTGTGGATGAGAAAAATCTAGAAGAGATAGCTGTAAAGATTTCTTCAAAATTGAGGCAGAAGAAAACGAATACGTTCAACATTCCGGGCAATCGTCCATATAAGAAGGCAGGGGGCGCAGGACTTGTGCCGAAAGCGGGCTCGGAATGTACAGCCTGTGGTTTGTGTGCACGGCAATGCCCGGCACGGGCAATCAATCCGAAACAGTTGAAAACAGCAGATAGCAAGAAATGTATCGCCTGTATGCGTTGTGTGGTAAAATGTCCGCAACATGCACGCAAGGTAAATAGTGCGATGGTTTCTGTTGCTGCGCTTGCAATCAAGAAGGCATGTTCCGTTCGCAAGGAATGCGAGCTTTACCTATGAGTTAATATCAGATATGAAAACAAAATAGTATTCAGAAGCCTTGCCGGATAGCTGGAAAGTTATCCGGCAAGGCAATTTTCTGACAAAGTCAGTAATGATATTTTTTTCTCTTTATGAGCAGGAAACAGCCCGTTACGAAAATAGCCATGATCTCCGCTGCAACAACAGAGAGCCAGATGCCGTCAAGCTGCAAAACAAGCGGGAGAATCAAAACTGCTAACACCTGAAATACGAGGGTCCGCATAAAGGAGATCAGTGCAGAGGTAAGTCCATCGTTGAGCGCGGTAAAGAATGAGGAACCGAAAATATTGAAGCCCGAAACAAGGAAAGAAAACGAGTAGAGCAGAAATGCGCGCATTGTCATTTCCAGCAGTCCCTGATCATAGCCAACAAACAGAATGGAAAGTGGCTTTGCCAGCATTTCTGCGGCGGCAAACATCAAAATGGAAAAAACTCCAATGATGATAAGGCCTCTCTTTAACAGTCCTTTGAGTTCTTTTTTGTTTTGTGCACCGTAATGATATCCGATTATGGGTGCCGCACCGACGGAGAAACCGAGAAATACCGCCTGAAATATCATGTTGATATACATCAGTACACCATATGCAGCGATGCCATCCTGACCGGCATATTTCAGCAGCTGTGCGTTGTACAGCATGCTCACAACGGACATGGAGATATTCGACATCAATTCCGAAGAACCATTGGTGCAGGTTTTCGCAATCATTTTTCCGTTAAATGATGTCTTTGTCAAACGAAGAAGGCTGGTATTGGGACGAGCGAAATACAGCAGTGGAAGAAGACCACCGATGCATTGGCTGAGCGCTGTTGCCGCTGCTGCGCCTTCCAGCCCCCATCGCAATACTGCGACAAACAGGGCATCCAGTACAATATTTGTACAGCCGGCTGCAATCGTCACATAAAGGCCTAACTGCGATTTCGCTGCAGTAGCAAACAGGCATTGAAATTCATATTGGAGCACATAGGCCGGAATGGCGAGCAGGATGATGCGTCCATAGGTAACACTGTCCTCTAAGAGCTGCCCTTCCGCGCCAAGAGCTATGGCAATCGGACGAAGCAAAATAATTCCCAGAAGCGCCATGATGATGCCGCAAACGATCGATACGTAGATGATTAGAGAAAACACTTCGTTGGCCTTTTTTTGGTCACCTTCGCCCATCGTTTTGGAGATCAATGCGCTTCCGCCTGTGCCGAACATAAAGCCGACCGCTCCCAGTATCATGAGGAAGGGCATGATGAAGTTGACTGCTGTAAAAGGTGTTTTTCCTACGAAATTTGACACAAAAAAGCCATCTACCACGCTGTATATAGAGGTGAAGACAAGCATGATAATGGACGGCAGAGTAAACCGCAGAAGCTTTTTATAACCAAAGTGATCTGAAAGTTGAATCATAATTTTGTTCTCCTAAACCACCGGGACACAAATTCGGTGACCGCTGGTGCTATTTCTTTGATATTCCAATTGGTGGTGTTTACGATAAGGTGGTACGCGCTCCGATCTCCCCACATGCTGTCCGTGATGATCTCGCGGCTCTCACGGCGGTTTTTATCAATGCGCCGGATATTCCGTTCAATTTCCCTGCGGGACAACCGTTCATTTTTGTCCGCGCGTTCTATGCAGCGAGCAATCTTTGCATCCATAGTTGCGCATACGAAAATATTAAAGGGAGCATACTCGCACAGGAGTATATCTGCATTGCGCCCGACAATGACGCAGTTCCTGCCTGTTTTTGCGATCGCTTCGATCACACGCTTTTGCTCCAGCAGCAAGCCGGTTTGGGCAGACTGCATGGCAGCTGTGCCCGCAAAGGAGCGGCGGAAGGTCAGAGGTACGTTCTTCCAGCCGTGATGCTCCAGAGTTTTTGACACATAATCCGCATCCAATCCCCTGTTGCTTGCGATGGAATCGATGATCTCCCTGTCGTAATAATCATATCCCAGCTCGTCAGCAATGCGTTTCCCCAGTTCTCTGCCGCCGCTGCCGAACTCGCGGCTGATGGTAATGATGTTCATGCTTGTATCTCCTTTGTTTTTTCACGGAAAGAAATCAGAAAACGTTCTGTCAGGTCGATGTACATGTCCCGCTCCACTTTTGACCAGGAAGCAAAAACCGCATTCTCGATTTCCAGAATTTTCATCGCACTGTTTTGCGCTAAAATGGTTCCTTTTTCGGTCAGGCAGACTTTTTTCTTTCTAAGCCCTGCCATCTCTAAGTAGATGATTTCATCCCGTTCCAATTTGCGGAGCGAAGAATTGATCGTCTGCTTACTGATGCCGGAGAGACGGACAATGTCGCTGAGCAGCTGTTCTCCACCGCCGAGAGAGAGCGTATATAAAATTCGCATAGCGCTGTCAGATACCCCGAATTTTAACGCTGCTTCATGGTAAGCGGCTTCTATTTCACTTGTCAGATAGCTGAATCTTTTTTCATCGGCGTTGTTTGTGCGTTGCATATGTAAACCTCCGTAAGTACGAAATCATACTGGGTATTATAGTATGAAATCATACCAAAGTCAATAGGGATATAAAAAAATAAAGATATCTGTCTGCAATTGCTGACGTATGGATAAAGTGATAAGAAAAAGGCGCTTTCCGCATGAAAAGCGCCTTTTTAATCTTATTTGGGAGATATTTAGATCTTGTTGGACTGTGGAGAGCCACGGGACAATGTGTTGCTTTTGCTTGCTTCCTGATTGGGGAGGGTGACAACAAAGCAGGCACCGCCGCCGATTCGGTCCTCGACCCAGATACGCCCACTGTGTGCGGATACGATCTCCTTTGCGATGCACAACCCAAGGCCAAAATGTTTTTTGTCAGTGTGCGCTGCATCCGCGCGGTAAAACCGGTCAAATATGGTTTGTTTCTCTTCGTCAGGTACGCCGCATCCCGTGTCAGCAAAACGAAATTCAAATACATGCCTCTGATATGCCAAGGAAAGGAATATTTTACCACCGGCGGGCGTATAAGACAGGGCATTGTCCGTTAAAATGGAAAATACCTGAGTCATGCGTTCCCAGTCGCAGCAGCAGTCAGGCAGCAAGTCCTCCGGCAGCGAGACTGTCAGGGTGATATCGTGTTGTCTGGCGAGAGGTTCAAAGGCTTCGTAGGTATGCAGCAGAAGCTCATCCGGCTGATGCGGCTCCATATGGATGGAAAGTGATTTGGAATCTGCATTTGCCAGCAGCAGCATGTCATTAATCAAATGCTGCATGCGATGGCCTTCTGTTGTCATAATATCAATGAAATGTGCCCGCTGTTCCGCGTCTGTTGTCTTGGCAATGGATTCCAGACCGGACAGCAGAACAGAAAGCGGGGTGCGCAGCTCATGAGAAGCAGATGCGATAAAATGCATCTGTTTTTTTTGATTTTCGGACAACGGTACGAGCAGTCGCCCGGTGAAAAACCACACGAAAACCGCCAGCAGGAGTATCGCACAGACATCTGCGGCGATCACAGCAAGCCGCAGAAACCGCAGCTGTTGCCGCAGCCCTGTATGGGAGGACAGGACGATAAAACTGAGATAGCCATTTTCGTTGGGGATAATACCTGCCGAGGTCTCGTATTCGTTTCCGTTAGATGCGCGGAATGTAAACTCTGTGTGCGTGGAAATATGCTGACTGGATGGTACAAAGATATCCATATCATAGTTGTTCTGCGCCTGTTGAATCGCCTCATCTACCAGCGTGCGTTCTGCTTCGGACAAATGGTAGCTTTGATAGGACAGCGGTGTACGATTGTCATAAAGATACAGCTTAAAGTCTTCTCCATGCTGGATTTGATTGAGCCATTGGTGTGAGATGTTATCCTGTTCCTGCAAATGCAGGATGACTGCGTTGAGCTTCGTCAAAAAAGAGGCATGGTTGCTTTGCTTGATGCTGCTTTCCGCAAAAAGCAGGCAGATGCTGGTGAGAAAAAGGAAGATGATACCGGTAATCAATGTGAAAAACACAGTCAGGCGGACATGTAACTGTTTAAACATGGCTGCTTTCCATTATATATCCGACACCACGCACGGTTTTGAGCTGGAGCGAGCTGCCGACATAACGCAGCCGCTTGCGCAGATAATGGATATAGGTGTCCAGATTGCTTTCTTCCACTTCAGCATCGGCGCCCCACACACGACCGAGCAGGACAAGCCGCCGCAGAACAGTATCCGGGCTGCGCAGGAACACCTCCAGCATGCGTCCTTCCCGGCCGGACAGCTGAATACATCCGTTGGGGCCGGTCAGCTGCCGCAGGTTACAGTCATAGCGAATATCTTGCAGCGAGAGGAGCGCGTCATCTTCCCATTTCCCGCTGCGCCGACCGAGAGAGCGGATACGCGCCATCAGTTCCTCGAAGGCAAACGGCTTGGTGATATAATCATCTGCGCCGCTGTCCAGCCCTTCAATGCGGTCGTAGATCTCACCGAGCGCAGTGATTACAATGACCGGCGTCATGACCCCGGCTTTCCGCGCTGATTTGAGCACGGACAGGCCGCTCATAGAAGGCAGCATCCGGTCTAATAGTACCAGATCATAGCTATCCTGTAAGAACAGATCCAGCCCATCTTCACCGTCGTGGCAGATATCGACCATATGCTGTTCTTGCTCCAATTGAAAGCGCAGGGTATCGCACAGACTTGTGTCATCTTCAATCAATAATATATGCATCGAATCCTTCTTTCTTATATTCTTATAGAGATTATAGCATGTTTGTCTTAAGATAACCTTTAAAATGGACAAAAAATAAAGGAAATTCAAAGGTTGCTTCAAGGAAGTTTAAAGATTCATCTGCTACAATAAATTGCGAACACAGGATTGTCACGAAAGGAGATTGACGATAATGAGAAAAAACAAACGCAAATTTGCACTGCTGCTGGCAGCTACTATGCTGGTCAGCTGTTTGACTGGATGCGGCAGCGGAAATGACACGGGCAGTGCACAGTCCGGGGAAACCGGGCGGTTTACGGAAACGGAAGTTGCGCTCCCGGAGGGCATCAGTGATATTCGGACCATGAACAAGCTGGAGGATGGAAGCCTCGAAGTGATTGCACAAAAGAACGGTACGTATTGTATCCTGCACAGTAGCGACATGGGCGAGAATTGGGAAGTGACGCCGCTGGAAGAACTGGGTGACGCATATATTTCAGAAACGGCAATTGCCCCAGACGGTTCGGCAGCACTGTTTGATGTAAAGATGGAAGATGATGACAGCTTTACGTACACCCTTCGGATCGCTTCCCCACAGGGAGAGCTTCGGAACATGGATTTCCCGCTGGATGACGCAACCATGCTCAAGGGCGCGGCATATGACAGCGCAGGGAATCTGTTTGTGCTGGATACAGACGATCGTCTGCAAAAGGTAAATACCGAGGATGGAAGCCGCACCCAGCCGTTTGATACCAATGGTACAGGCATTTTCTATTTCGGCATTGCAGGGCAGACACTATGTGCTGTATATGAAGATGGGATCATGTTGTTTGATACCGCGACGGGAAAAGCGCTTGATCCAGAAAGTGCAATGGATGATATTGTCAAAAAGACAGATTACGCGTCCGAGCCGGGCTACGACAGAGGCGCACCGATGGCATTTGCCGCCGGAGATGAAAACAGCATCCTGATCGTCAACCATGAAGGGATCTTCCAGCATACGATAGGCGGCAGCGTCAACGAACAGCTTGTGAATGGAGAGCTGACTTCCCTGAATGATACCAGCTTGGTGACGCTGTCGGCAGCGATGATGGATGCAAATAATATTTTTGTCGCAGCATTTCTCGATGGCAGTGGCGATAAGCTCCTGCGATACACCTATGACGCAGGCGCATCCGCTGTTCCGGAAAAGGAGCTGAATGTATACGCGTTGGAGGATTCGGCGCTACTGCGACAGGCGATGACGGTTTTCCAGAAGAATAACCCGGATGTCTATGTCAAGCTGGAAATCGGCACATCCGAAGACAATGGCGTCACGGCCGAGGACGCGCTCAAGGTTTTGAATACCAATATCATGGCGGGCAAGGGACCGGATGTACTGATTCTGGACGGCATGCCGTTGGACAGCTATATTGCGAAGGGTATTTTGGAAGATATCAGCGATGTGGTAGACGCAGTGGATAAGGAGGATGGACTGTTTTCCAATATAAAGGATGCGTATCGTCAGAATGGCAAGCAGTATGTCATGCCGATGCGCTTCTATACCTCGATTGTAACGGGAGATGAAAAATCTGTCGCTGCTGGCAGCAGCTTGAAAACGTTGGCAGACCGTGCGGAAAGCTTGAAAAAGCAGAGCAGCACAAGGTATATCTTTATGCCCAGAAGGCAGGATGATTTGCTGCATGAGCTGTTCTGCGCTGATTCGGCGTCATGGAGAAAGAAAGACGGTACGGTGGATGCAGATAAGCTCAAGGATTATCTCACACAGGCAAAGCGTCTGTATAGCGTGGACAGCTTTGACAAAGAGTTGGTTCCGGAGACCTCTTATTGGGGCGTCGGAGAGCAAATCATCGGTTCGGCAGAAAATACGGGCAACCTGATGGGCATGACGCAGATCGGGTTTGGCACATTTACCAGTGTATCCCAGCTACAGCTGCTGTACAGCGTACAGGCACAGAGCAAGACGACCTTTGGATTGATGGATACAGACAGCACAAAATCATTTATACCATATTTGATGGCGGGCGTGGTATCCGGCGGTGATACCGATATGGCAAAGCTGTTTGTCAAGGAGCTGCTCGGAAAAGAAGCAAACAGCGGTACGGACAGCGGATTTTCAGTTAACCGTGCTGCATATGAGGCAGCTACCAAGGAAGTTATGGCAGAAACAGACATATCGCTGGGCATGTCGATGGGAGAATATGGAGAGCGCATATCTGTTGATTATATCCCATTGACACAGGAACAGGTAGACGCCTGCACTGCTATGCTGGAGAGCCTCACTGTGCCGACAATGACGGATCGTGTCATTCAAAATCTAGTGCTGGAGCAGGGAGAAAAGTATCTCGACGGCACACAGGAGCTGGATGCGACAGTCAAAGAGATCCAAAAGAAGATCAATCTGTATCTGTCGGAGTAACCAGAGCATAGACGGGCTATGAAACGAAACGATAAAATCGGATGGCTGTTTGTATTGCCGGAGCTGTGCGGTATGCTGGTGTTCTATCTGATTCCATTTGCAGATGTCGTGCGGCGGTCGTTCAGTCGTGCGATGGGCGGATTCAGTGGCTTAGACAATTATATACAGGTATGCAGCAATCCAGCGTTTCGGCTGGCGGCGGGCAACACATTGCGGTTTGTTGCAGTGTGTCTGCCTCTGCTGCTGGCGCTCTCGCTCGGTATTTCGGTTATCCTATACCGTCTGGTTCGCGGAAGCCAGGTGCTCAAGAGCATGTATCTGCTGCCGCTTGCCATCCCGGCGGCCAGCGTTGTGCTGCTGTGGAAGCTGCTGTTTCATCAGCAGGGGCTGCTGAATGCGCTGTTGTCCTTTTTGCACCAGAATGGAACCGATTGGATGAACACAGGTGCGGCATTCGGTGTGCTGGTATTTACATATATCTGGAAAAACCTCGGATATGATGTGATCCTGTGGACAGCCGGACTTGCCAGCATACCGGAGAATATTTATGAAGCGGCGCGCGTGGACGGCGCAGGCGAATGGATGTGCTTTTGGCGCATTACGCTGCCGAACCTGCGCCCGACGGCGTTCACGATCGTAGTGCTGTCCGTACTGAATTCCTTCAAGGTATTCCGCGAAGCCTATCTGGTAGCGGGAAGCTATCCGCAGGAGAGTATTTATCTGTTGCAGCATGTGTTCAATAACTGGTTTCAGGAGCTTTCTGTAGATAAGATGTCAGCTGGCTCGGTGCTGTTGTCGCTTGTGATTCTGGTTTTTGTATTGCTGCTGCAGCGCAGCTGGGACAGGGAGGAGTTGTCATGAAACAGGTGATTCGCGTCATTATCCTGACCATATTTGCACTTTTTACGGTTGCACCGCTGGTGTTTTTGCTGACAGGAACGTTTATGGGAAATCGGGAACTGTTTGAATGCATCGCACCCGCTTTGGGGCAGGGGGACGGCTGTGCCAGCTGGCATTTGCTCGCGCGGTTTCCCACGCTGCGCAATGTGGTGGAGCTGCTGCTGGACTCACCGGAATTTTTTCAAATGTTTTGGAATTCGGTAAAAATCAGCTTTGGCATCGTATTGGGGCAGGTCGTGTTCGGTATGCCTGCGGCGTGGGGGCTGGCCTGCTATTCTTTTCGCGGGAAAAAGATGCTGTATCTGCTTTGCATCGTGCTGATGATGATGCCGTTTCAGGTGACGATGCTGTCGGAATATCTGGTGTTAGATCGGCTGCACCTGTTGGACAGCCTTGCGGCAATTATTTTGCCGGGGATTTTTTCGACCTTTTCCGTATTCCTGATGTATCGGTTCTTTTGTTCTATCCCGAAGAGCATTTTGGAAGCGGCACGCATTGACGGAGCAAGCGAATGGCATCTTTTCCTGCACATCGGCGTGCCGTTGGGATCGTCCGGCGTTATTTCCGCTGTGATTTTATCCTTTTTGGAATGCTGGAGTATGATCGAGCAGCCGCTTACTTTTTTAAAAACAAAAAGCCTGTGGCCATTGTCGCTGTTTATGCCGGAGATTCAGGCGGGAAACGCAGGCGTATCGTTGTGTGCATCGCTTGTCGCGCTGCTGCCGGCGGTGTTCCTTTTCCTGAGTGGACAGGATTATTTGGAACAGGGCATCGCTGCATCCGCAGTAAAGGAATAGAAAGAGGAAATTATTTTGCATCATTTTTCATTACAGAAATCACGTACATTCTGGCTGAAGGGGCTTGGTATCCTGCTGCTTGTCATGGCGGTCTGTACGGTATTGTCGCGTGTTGCGGCGTCGTTTACTGTTGCCAAAGTGACCGTTGCAGCCCCTTCGGAACGGAGTATTACACATACTGTCCTGTCCAGCGGGCGTGTGGAAAAGGACCGGGAGCTTGCTGTCATTACCCAGCCGGATATTTTGGTGAAAAGTGTGTTGGTCAAAGAGGGACAGACTGTCAAAAAGGATACCGTATTGTTGCAGCTGGATATGGACAGCTTGCAGGATCAGATCGACAGCATCACGCAGAAGATCAATGCATTGGAGACAGGCGTATCACGCGCAGAGCAGGATGATGCGCAGACGACAGAAAAGAACCGCAAGGCCGTGAATCAGGCATCTTCAAAATTAGAGACTGCAAAAGCGGCGCTTGCCGCCTATAAAAAGAAAGGCGGCAATGACGAAGCGACGTTGGCGCAGTTAAAAGACGATATCACAGCGGCACAGGAAGCATATGATGCGGCATGTACTGCACGGCAGGAGGAAAAAACAGCTTCCAAGCGCGCACTGGAGGATGCGCAGCGCGCAAACAATGGCAGCGGGACCTTGGAAGAGCTCTATGCACACCGCAAACAGCTGAATAAAATCAAGGAAAACAGCGGGCATGTCTGTGCCACGGCAGATGGCGTGGTTACGGGTATCGTCACAACAGTGGGACAAAAGACAACGGATACAGCCGCTGTGACAATGACAGACAATTCTGCGGGACTGCGTTTTACTGCGCAGATCACAAAAGACGATGCGGCGTATGTAGCGGTCGGAGATCCTGTTACCTTACAAGCTGCCGGGAAAACCGTGGAAGATGTCAAGGTGGACACCATGGAAGCAGATGAAACGGGAGAAAAACTTACAGTTACTGTCTTGGTTCCGGCGGGAAAGCTGGCGCTCGGGCAGAGCGCAGATATGGAAGTCTCCCGCAATTCGGAAAAATACCCTTGTACGATCCCGCTGATGGCATTGTTTCAGGAGAACAATAAAAACTTTGTCTATGTGATGGAAGAACGGGATACCGTATTGGGCAAGAAAAATGTTGCGCGAAAAATTGAGGTAAAGGTTTTGGAAAAAAATGATACCTATGCAGCAGTGGAGCAAAATGCATTGGATATGGACAGCCAAATCATTGTAGATATGGACCGATTTGTGGAGGAAGGCGATGAAGTGCGCCTGATGGATGAATGAGAAAAAAACAAGTTTTTTGCATCATTTGTGTAATCGTTTGTGCGGTATGTATTTCGTTGTCGATCGTTCAATATAGCTATGCACGCAGTTTTCTAAACAGCATGACTTTTGTCGCACAGGATACCTGTTTTGACAGCGATACGCTGACGCAGATCGTACAGCCCGAAGCAGATGATGAACAGGCATACACAGCAGCGGCATGGCACCAAAGCAGGAATCAAACCATTATCGCCGAGGAAAACCAGAGAAGCTGTCAGACGGATGTCATTGCGCTTTATGGCGCTTCGCGCTGCATCCTCCCATACGGCAAAAATCTGCAAACCGACCAGCGGGATGGGTGTATCATCAGCGAAGCGCTGGCAGAAGAATTATTTGCTTCCCATCAGGTGGAAGGGCAGAAAATCAATTATGCAGGACATACATGGCGCATTTGCGACGTTATCAAGCAGCCGGAACGGTTATTTCTGTTTGAAGCCGCTGTATTATTGGAAGAAATACAGTTTGACCATATCAGTGTAATAATTCCCAGTGATGCATCCAGACGGTTGACTGCGGAGCGCTTTGTCAGCAGATATGGCCTTTCCGCACAGCTTTTGCGGTTGGATTTTTACAGCAGTGTGCAATGGCTGGCAGAAATGATTCCAACAAAATGGTCAGATTTTGATGGATGGAAACAAAACTGGAATGAGAAAAAGCAGGAAATGCAGTTGGTTGCCGCGGCTGAAAAAAGTGCAGTCGATCTGCTGTATTTGCAGTATGTCAAACATGGGTATCGCTTTACTGGTGCAGCAGTGTTGGTACCAGTTCTATTATTCTGGTTGTACAAAAAATTATATAATGGTGTCATGATATTAGGAGATACAAATGAGACCTGCAAACAAAAAACACATCAATGTAAAATACAATAAATGGATAAAAATGATAACTGCATTTTTGGTAGTTTGTATTGGATTTGCTTCTTTTTCTGCTTGTAACGGAGCAACAGATGGAGGATTAACGGGTAGATATACACGTGACCCCGATGAAGAGGAATGGTGTCTGACATTGGTCAATAAATGGAATCCTATGACAACCGATGGCAGTGAAGTGGAAACGGTGAAACTTTCAAACGGACAACTGGTGGATGCGCGTATTTATCCGCAGCTACAGCAAATGTTTGATGCAGCCAGAAAGGATGGTGTGTATCCGATTGTTGCCTCCGGCTATCGTACGAAGCGAAAGCAGGAACAGCTATACGATGAAAAAGTTGCTGCGTATAAAGCAGAAGGCATGTCGGAAGAACAGGCGAAAGCAGAAGCGGAACATTGGGTTTCCGTGCCTGGGACAAGTGAACATCAGCTTGGTCTTGCGGTTGATATTAACGCTGATGGAATACATTCGTCAGGCGATGAAGTGTATGAATGGCTTGCACAACATGCTTATCAATACGGCTTTATTCAACGTTATCCACCGGAAAAAATTGATATAACCGGAGTGGAGAATGAACCCTGGCATTATCGGTATGTAGGCGTTAAGGCCGCTGTTAAAATACAACGCCGGGGAATCTGCCTGGAAGAATATTTGGAAAATTAAAGGACTTGCTTTTTGTAAAAAATCCCCTGATACGACTATCAGGGGATAAATTTTTGTAGGAATTAAATCCTTGTGTACATTAGCCGCCCATCAGCATCGGAACCAGCTTCAGGAAGAAGCCAGCAGCAGAAAGATTTTATAATGACTATATTATTTCACCATTTTCGGAGTGCGAAATTTTTAGGTCATAATTGTTATACGGAAAAACAAAAATGTTAATGTAAGCTAACAATAAAATGGTTAAATTATAAAAAAATCAGAAAAAATTTCTTGAATGACAAAAAAATACTTGCATATCCGAGCAAAAAGGTGTATAAAAGAAATGGAATTATTAGTTGCCTATGAGTAACTTTTTAAATATGTGTTAGCCACAACTAACAAAAATGCTTAAAATACTTTTTGAGCAGTATATCGCTGGGAGAACTGCGGCTTAACAAATGTGTTAGTCAAAACTAACAAAATATGTTCTTGAAACAGCATATAGCTGAAAGAAATGCGTTTTCATGGAAAGGGGGCAGGACATAGCATGAACAGTATGATGAGGCGGGCAGCGGAATACTTAAAGAAACAGCGGGATAACAAACGCTGGCGCAGGATGGTTTTGGCAATGGCGATGGTCGTCGCGTTGGGGACCTTCGGCGTACTGATGCTACCTGGAGAAGCGATTACCAATAAAAATATGCTGCTTGCTTGTCCGCTGCAGGTACATACGCATACGGAGGATTGCTATGATGCAGAAGGCACGCTGACCTGTGGACAAGCAGATTATGTAATCCATACACACGATGAAAATTGCTATGATGCAGAGGGTGAGCTTGTTTGCACGTTGCCGGAGATCGCGGAGCATACGCATGATGCGTCATGCTATGACGAGGACGGCAATCTTACCTGTACGCAGGAAGAGGTCATTGCACATACGCACAGCGACAGCTGCTATGAGGACGATACTTTGATCTGCGGGCAGCTGGAAACAACCGTACATCAGCATGAGGATGCATGCTTCCAGGAAGTAAAAGCACAGGCGGACGACACCGGCTCCGCAGAACTGCCGGAGGATAACGAAACAGATGAAACGGCAGACGCGGAAGCGTTTAATCCGCTGACAGCGCTGATTAGCTTCTTTTCCGGCGATGATGCAGACGATGGCATCGCAGCACAGGCGACAGAGCAGACGATTAACGTAGGTGATTCTGCAATATTAAAAGGCACTTCTGGCTATGAAGGTAAAGAACATAAATGGTCAGTAGATAAGGACGGTATTGTTTCGTTTACTGATTCAATGACAAATGAACTGACCGTAACGGGTGTCAACACAGGCACAGTAACAATTACGCATACATATTACGAAAAGAAAAATAAAACTGCTACTGAAACCTTCGTCGTTACGGTAATAGATGAAGACACGACCTTAGAGGCGGAAGAAAATCTCGGATATACGGTAACTGTCAAAGGAAATAAAAAGGTTCTGACAGATGATGTCACGCTCCATGTGGAAGACTATGCAGAAACAGCAGAGGATTACACGGATTATTATAATGCGCTGGTTGCTGATCTCAAAAAAGAAACGTCGAAGGAATCCATTACAAAGAACGATTTTGACTTCCTGCATATGTATCACATCTATCTTACAAAAGAAGGCGTAGAGGGCGAATATGTGCCGGATGGCAATGTCAATCTACAGGTTACGATCACCTATGACAATGTGCCGGAAAATTGGAGCAAGGTAAACTGGGTCGGACACTATAAGAAGAACAACGGCACAGTGAGCGGTGTGGAAATCTCAGACGGAAGCGCCTCTTCTACTGGCGTAAAGAAGATCAAAGTGTCTGGAAACAGCATTACCTTCCATATCCAGAGCTTTTCTGTATTCCCGATCGCGGCTCTCGCAGGCGACGATGACAGTGGAGATACTGGAGATACTGGTGAGTCCGGTAGTGGAACGGGGACAAGTTCTAGTTCTAGCGGTGAGTTGACATCTACAGCAACCGGAGCGAATGGCTTTCAGATTAGCACAGCAGGTTATTATCGGTCAACAAATGGCGCTAGAATGAAAAAAATCATTGAGCCAACAGATATAGAGGATGTGTTCAAAGTCACTGTTACAATTGAGAGAGAACCAACGCTGGAAGAATTGGCTAAAGTAATTGAAACTTCAGGAGCGCTCGTTTTGCAATCAAATGGCAGTATTGATAGTAAAATTACTGAAGGTGGTACAGTTAGTTCTTACAGTGCTCAAAGTTCG
>JAUNWG010000149.1 GCA_030540435.1 Eubacteriales bacterium | reverse complement strand
TATTTTAATTGACATGGGATATGAGCCAGCCATCCCTCTTGGTTCGTTAAAGGAAATGATGAACAACATGGCAGAAGAATCACACTATCAGTGCGGATGGAGAATTTCAGAACGCATGGGGATTACATGGAATGAATCAGTCGAACACTGGAAGCATTATTATTCGGACATTCTGGAAATTAATCAAAACGGGGAATTGGTTTTTGTCGAGTGAATTGAACTGTATGGAGGTATAAACATGAATTTTCGATATGTGAATGGACATATGCTCAAAATAGTAGAAAGAAAGTGTAAGGAACGAATATGTGTCAATAACCCCACCCCGTAAAGGGGTGAGGCTTGAAAAGTAGGTTCGCCTATCTTAAGAGCCTCATCTGAATCTGATTATGGGGAGGAGTTGTTGAGCAGACCGGCGACAGAGAACGGCTTTTGCTACCTTCGGGCGGTAGAAGCCTGCACCATGGGGTGATGCCAAGCCCCATGCTCTGGTTATAGCTCTGTCTACGGTATGGCACATTACAGGCTTCGGCCTGCTTTAAAGGAGTTTTTATATTATGGAAGCCATTGTTTATATACTTGACATGAGCGGAAAACCGCTCATGCCAACAAAAAGATACGGCAAGGTGCGTCGCATGCTAAAAAACAAACAGGCGCATGTGGTGCATGCCAAACCGTTTACAATCCAGCTCGATTATGAGCCAAAGACGCACGTCGTTCAGGATATTACCTTGGGGATTGATCCAGGGCGCACAAATATCGGGTTCGCAGCAGTGCGAGATGACGGTAACTGCATAATGTCCGGCACGTTAATCACCAGAAACCGTGATATCCCTGATCTTATGAAAGCAAGAGCCGCACATCGGAGGGCGTCGCGCCGAGGGGAACGGCTGCGCAGAAAGCGCCGCGCGAAAAAGAATAATACCACAAGGGAATTTCCCAATGGGCGCAAACTGCCCGGATGCGATGAACCTCTTGCGTTAAAGGATATTATCAATACCGAAGCGCGATTCAACAATCGCATGAGACCTGATGGCTGGATTACACCCACAGTGCGCCAGTTGGTTCAGACACATGTTGGACTTGTTTCACTTATAAAGAAATACTTGCCGATCTCACATGTCTGCATGGAGATCAATCGGGTTGCTTTCATGGAACTGGACGCAGGACATAAGTTATATGGTGAAGCATTTTGTCACGGCCCACTGTTCGGCTTTGTCAGCAGCAAGGAAGCTGTACACGCTATGCAAGACGGCAAATGCTTGATGTGCGGAGCAAAAATCCAGCACATCCATCATATCGTTCCAGAAAGCAAAGGCGGAAGTGACACAATAAGCAACAAGGTAGGGCTATGCCAACAATGCCACACTGCTGTACATACTAACCCAATTGCGGCAGACCAGCTAACTGATTTGGTTGCGGGATTCAAAGCAAAGTATACGGGAACCGGTGTATTAAATACAGCAACACCTTTTATAATCAAGAAGCTTACAGAGCGATTTGACAACCGTCTTTATTTAACAACCGGATACGAGACAAAGCAGTTCCGTGACAAACATGGCATTGACAGAACTCATGCATCTGATGCAGCGTGTATTGCTTGCTGCAATATCGATACTGCACCTTCAATTTCACTGCCAGAAATGAATATCCGGCAGTTCAGACGGCATGATAGAAGCATCATTAAAGCACAGACAGAGCGCACCTATAAGTTAAACGGGGAGACTGTCGCCAAGAACCGTAAACCACGCTTTGAGCAGGTGGGTCTTTCCTTGATGGAGTGGTATCAGGATACGGTTAAAAAGTACGGCAAGGACGCAGCTGATCGAATGAGATCCACACTGTCAGTTACACCAAGCAAGCGCAGATATAATTCTATCGGTAGGCACTTGCCGGGTTCCGTATTCAAATTCAACAATAATACATTCATTATGACTGGACAATTGTCACGCGGCGCTTACCTTCGTGCACTTGGAGAAGGAAAACGCAACATCCCAGCACGAGATTGCAAATTTATTAGAAATGGTGGTCTTGTTTTCATCTGACAAAGACCTTTTCAATAGGCATCTGTGATAATCATAAGGACACGTGCGAACTTTGTAGGGTTGAGGTTTTCAATTTACAAAAAAACGCCGCGTATCCCCGCCCCTAAAGGGACGAGGTTTTGCGGCGGAGATTCTATAAAACAGTAGGAGATATTCCCAATCGGACAAGGTGGTGAACAATAATGAAAAATGCAAGAAAACTCGAAGTAATCGGCACTGCTTCTGTAGATCTGACTCGTTTTCGAGCGTTCAGATCGACCGAACGCCAAAAGGCAGCGAATAAGGTTTTGTGTTGGCCTTCTACGTTGTGGAATTCATATTTTTATGAGAATCAGGATCTTTGTAAATATGCGGAAGTCGGGTACTATGACTGCAATAGTCTTCACTCCACGCCAAAAGACTCTTTTGATAAACAAGTAGAAGAGACCTGCCGATATCTAAAAATAATGGGACTGGAATGGGAGCTGTTATTCCAGAATGACATTATTACCATTATCAAGTACGGAAATTTTGCATTTGGCTTGCCAACAGATCAGAATATTGTCGAGTACCATAAGTATTCCAATCTGGACGACGTAACATTAAGCGAATTGCGAGAAAAAATTGGAACCGGAATTAATGATGGAGTCACGGCATTGATTCCAAACGGAGAAATCAC
>JAUNWG010000054.1 GCA_030540435.1 Eubacteriales bacterium | reverse complement strand
CAACAAAGGCAAAGGTAAAAGACTTAACTCCATTCGCAAGAGATGTTAATTTCCCTTCTAATCCTTCAGGGATATTTATGCCATTCCATTTCTTAACAGCTTCTGATAGTAATGACAAAGGCTCGATAATAGCGTTTATCGACCAACCTCCAGCAAAAGCAAACGTAAAGGAACTAACACCGTTAGCAATCTGCTTCAATCCGGATTCGAGATTGTCTGGGATTGTTACGCCACTCCACTTTTTAATAGAATCTGCTAACGCACCTAACGGCACTGCTACTTCAGCAATCGTGCCAGCGCCAAATCCGCCAAATGTGAAACTTAGCACTCCACTAGCAAGGGAACCGATCTGATCTCCAAGACCTTCCGGAATAACAACGCCGCTCCACTTTCTGATTGAGTCAGCTAATGTTCCCAGTGGTGCTGCTACTTCAGCAATTGCAGAGGCGCCAAATCCGCCAAATGTAAACTGTAATATTCCACTGGCAAGAGAACCAAGCTGAAAACCCAATCCCTCTGGAATTGTTACACCAGACCATTTCTTAACCGAATCGGCCAATACACCTAACGGTTCGGCTACCTGAGAAATAGAATATGCTCCAATAACAGACAACGTATTAAGGAATCCGCCTAATGCCGTCTCACCGAGAGCACTACCCATAGCGACGAGGCCTCGACCGATCTCATCCCAATTCATTTCTCCAAACTTCTTAAACGCATTTGCAAGGTCAGTTAAACCTTGAATTCCAATAAGAAGTGAACCGCTTCCGATAAGACCGCTTAGAGGAGCTAATTTTCCCAAAGCACCGGTAACAACAGCTACTTCCGCCAGAGCTCCGCCCATACCAACAAGGCCACGACCAATTTCGTCCCAGTTCATCTCACCGAATTTCTTAAATTCACTAACTAAATCGCTGAGACCCTGCACACCAAGTAGAATCGAACCTGATCCGAGTAAACCCGATAATCCGGTAAGCTTGCCAAGCACACCAGATATAGCAGCAACCTCTCCTAGAGCTCCGCCCATACCAGAAAGTCCTCTAGCTATTTCGTCCCATGACATTCCAGCAAAACTTTTAAAAGCATCCACGAGTCGAGCTAACGACTGCACGCCAATAAGAATTGTCCCCGACCCAAGAATGCCAGAAAACCCCGCGAGTTTACCTAAAGCACCGGAAATAACAGCTATTTCACCTAGAGCTCCACCCATACTGGAGAGTCCCTTTCCGATCGTGTCCCACGACATACCTCCAAATTGCTTCAGTGCATCGGCTAGATCGCTTAATCCTTGAATCACTATCAGAATCGCTCCAGAAGCAAGAACGCCTGAGAAACCCGATACTTTGCCGAGCCCGCCAAGAACGATTCCAAGCTCTCCTAGAGCTCCGCCCATACCAACGAGTCCTCGACCGATCTCTGTCCAAGACAAACCTGAAAATTTCTGTAGCCCTTCTGCTAATTTCCCAAGTGACTGTGCCGCAATTAGTATTCCGACGCTGCCAAGAATAGATTTAAAACCGCCTATTTTGCCAAGTATAGCAATTGCGGCAACAAGTTCCCCTAGAGCGCCTCCCATAGCTGCTAATCCGCAGCTAATTTCATCCCAAGATGCTCCACTAAACTTCTCGAATGCATCGCCAAGGATTTTGCAGCTTTCTGCCAATGCGAGCATGGCTACACTTGTAGAAAGTGATATTTTTGTTTTTCCAATCAATTTTAATCCGACTGAAAGTTCAATGAGTGCGCCGCCAATTGCAACAAGACCCTTAGCGATTTCCGGCATTGATAGACCTGACAGTTTGACCATAGTTTCCGCAAGAATATCAATTGCTTTAGCAACCAGAATCAATGCGGCTCCGGATTTAACGATACCTCTTGAATCGAACTTACTTAACGATTTCGTCATCGAACGGAATCCTAGGCTAAGCATCGTCAGCAGCGAACCGATTGCAAATAACGATTTACCGATACTAGCAGGCTCGATTTGTGATAGCGTTTTCATCGAGGCTGAAAGAACACCTATTGCGGTGGCAATACCGACAAGTGACACAACTTTAATTCCTGAAGTAAACGACTCTAGTGCCCCATGAACAGCATCAAGAATGTCGGCGAAGGTCTTTCCTGCTTGTGGCTTGATAAAACCGTCGTCGCCAAAAATATCGTCAAGGATATCTTTAACTTTACCGAAGACACCCGAAATTTTCTTTGCTAGTACAAATATGCCTCCGCCGGTAAGACCCGCGAATATATCGCCGGCAGAAACATTATTTGCGATCCAAGTTAACGCTGATTCAATCGTTTTTCCTATATTGCCAACGATTGTAGAAATACCTTGTCCGATAAAAGACAAAGCATCTCCAAAACCGTCCATTTTTCCAGTAATAGCCTCCAGAGCGCCCGAAATACCAGTCACAACAGTGGAAAGCGCCTCTGAAACCTTATCGGTGTTGAATCCCTCATTAATGGATGTAAAAAAATCACCGATAGAAGCTGCCGTGGTAAGAAGAAAATCACCTAGACTAGCGATTCCTTTGGACCCGGACAACTCAAAAAGTGGTTTTGTCACTGCGGATATTGCTTTCCCAAAAATTGAAAAAATCGAAAATACACCTTTGAAAGTACGTTTAAGCTTATCCGCTGTTTCACTGCTTATTTTTAATCTCTCGGTAAAAATTTTTATCTTTTCGGTTAACGCATATAACTGTTCCCCGGTATATGGCGGAAAAATGTCTCTGAACGCTTCTTTGATCGGCTTGGCAACAGCAACAAGAGCTTCGAAAGAATTCCTTAATGCCTGTATTAAATTTTCTCTACCCGACATCTTATTCATCTTATCGACGAAATCGTCCATAGAGATGCTGCCGTTTTTTAGCCCCTCTTCCAGCGCTTCAATTTGCTCTATGTGTTCTTGAGTATATCCAGCAGCCTTTTTCTCCTCGTCAGACATACCACGCATTTTATCTGCCAAATTTGTTACGGCTTTCGAAAGCGTGTCAGATGATATGGTTCCGTTTGCCAACCCCTTTTTAAGCGCTTCTTCAAAAGAACCGGTATCTTCGATCATCTTGTCGAATGCATTGCCATGTTCTTTAGCTACTGATTTAATGGATTCGATATAACCTTGTTCGTCAGAAATTCCAGCGTTTAGTAATTGTTTCTATCCGGAACTCAAACCTTCTGACAAAACTTTGTTTCTAGCTTCTGCCGAGGTGTTTAGCATTCCGCTAACGGTATCAGATATCTCGGTTAGTAACGATTTTGCTTCTTCGAAATCGCCTACGATAATCTCCCAGCTTTGTGTCCAACCAGACTGAGCGGCCTCTTTCAAGGTATCCCACAACTGAGTAAATGTCTTGACTTTAGTGGCCGCATCCACTGCGGTATTGGCTAATTCAACAATCTCTTTCGCCTGTTTCTCCGTATAGCCCTGCGCAATCAAATCAGCTTCTGTATATGCACCTGAAAGCTGCGTCAGAGTTTCTGTCAGAACTTCTGTTGTAAGCCAACTACCTTCGGTGAGCGACTCTCGGAATGAACCGTATTTCTCAATCAGTGCATCAACGTTGTATCCCATTTGAGTCGCAGTCCGTTTTAATGCATTCTGAAATACTTCGCCACCCATGCCGGCATTAACAACCGAGTTCCAGTCCATAAGCTGCACTTTACCGGCTGCCAATGCCTGAGAAAGCTGATACATAGCAGTAGACGCTTGCATAGAAGTCGAACCAGATATAGCCGCTAAATTTGCAATACCTTGAATGGCAGATACTGAAGTCTTTAGATCAACGCCAGCTGCCGTAAACGTACCGATATTACGGGTCATTTCTGTGAAATTGTATATTGTCTTATCGGCGTATGTATTAAGTTCGTCTAAAGCATCGTTTACTTGTTGAAGCGAAGTTCCTTTAGAAGAAGTGTTTGCTAAAATAGTCTGAACAGCATTAATCTGCGTTTCATATTCCTGAAAACCAGTCGTTATAGGTTCAATCGTCAGCGCTGAAACAATCCTTTTGCCTGCGTTCACAGCAGAATTTGTAATGTTCGCAAGGGCAGTCACTGCCATCACTTCTAACGCTGAGAATTTAACTCGGACTGACTCGACTGCGCTGCCCATACCAGACATATCGAACCGCTTGGCGGTAGAACTTATGTTCTCCAGTCCTTTAGAAGCGCCTTTTAAGTTTAAACTTTGTTTGAGCTTTTCGAGGGTAGACATACTGGTCTTGACGTTGGACTCAAACTGACTGTTGTCGAACCGCATCTCAGAAACATAACTGTCGACAACTTTGCTCATAGCTTACTCATCTCCCTCCGAGCTTCTTCACATATGCGGTCAAAAATAGGCCGGATAGCAGGATTGATATAATCTCGCCCCTGTACCCAACCTCCAGTACCTGTTCCATGTCCATATTGCAAAATAATGGCTATCGGAACACCTTTGTTGATGTTTGAATTGTGAAATTCGATTGTTGCTGATCCATTTTGATTTTTTATCTTATAGAACCACGAACCAGCAGTTTTGCCCGATTCAACAGGTGTCGCAGACACAAGGGCTTCGACACCGGCTTGTCCATACTTGTCGAGTTTTCCTAATTTAGCCACTTCCTTAGCTCTCTCGAACCACTTGGTCAATTTAGAAAAGTCGCCCTTTTGTCTGAAACTTATCATGACTTATTAGAGCTTTCCGAGCCGATCCAGAAGGACCAATACTCGGCATGCATCATCGCTGATATTCAGTTCGTCGTTACCAGTCCCAACTAAAGCGCCATCAGCAATCAGCTTTTCGATAGTCGGTTTGCACCATTCCGGTACGTCGTTGATTGTCTTATACACGATCTTTTCCTCCTTTGGTTTTGTAGGTGCTTCAGACTTCGTCTGCGTACTTGGCTTGTTCTCCAAAGGATTCACACCAGTCAACCCCTCGCAGATAGCAGCCGCCATTGTCTGTGGATTCCATCTCTTTGCGTCCGCCGCACTATCCACAAAACAGCATTCAACCAACACAGCCGGCGCATTCGTCTTACGCAGTACGTACAGATCCTTTCGTACCTTTACGCCGCGATTGGTATAGCCGGTACGCTTAACGATCGCAGACTGGATTTTCTTTGCATACTTTTCTGCATTGCCGCCGGTGCCATAGATTTCACACTCTGAGCCATGTCCGCCGCCCGCATTCAGATGAAGCGAAATATCACAGGAAATACCGCTGTGCGCATTGCACTTATCCACAATCTTTTTGAGCACATCGTTTTGGCTCGTCCCGTTATTGCAAGTGCAGTCATATACCGTGTGTCCCTGTGTCCGCAGAAAGTCAATCAGATATCCTTTTACGCGACGGTTTTCTTTGGATTCATCAAGAATTCCCGTTGCTCCACAAGCGATTTTTCCCGCAGGGTTATGTCCAGCATGGACGTTAAGTTTCATTGAATCACCCTTTCGTATTAAACTTTTTCTTTCGAGCCGCGTTTAAAGCTGCATTACGATTCATGATTTCTTTGCGGCTTCTCTTCTTTGGAGGCGTGTTTTTCACCTCACAAACTCTAATCAGAGTAACAAGTTTATTTAGATGCCATTTCTGGCATTCTAACGGGATGTTTAATGCAATCATCCAATAATAAATAAGCTCCGCCGTTACGATTTCCCTGTTGTTCCGGCTAAAGCTTTCTTTCGAAAAAGTCGTAGCGGTCATCGGAGCGCTCATATATTCGTATATCTGGTTAATATTCTTGGCTGTTAAGCGAAAATATGTTTCATATGATACATTTGGGTTGAGCGTCATACAGCGGATATAATCCAGCGTCTCCTCGTAAGTTTTATCAGTCTTTGAGAAAAACGGTTTGCGCCATCTGGACTCCCATTTTGAAAGAGAGACAAGAGAATGCTCTAATTTCAACGTTTCCGCTTTCGTGTAAACAAACTCCTGATTTCGCTCGTCCCATAATTCAACAGCAGGTACTGTAATTAGTAGCATCTCTTTTATTCTCCGTCGTTTTCTTACTTAATTATTTGTTGAAGTATCTGTCTGGGCATCCGGAAGCTTAGGCATGATCTCATTAACAAACGCAGCGGCTGCATCAGCATCTGTTATAAGCTCCAAGAACAGCTGTGAATATGCTTCGGTCTGAGAGAACGCCGTTGAAAGTTCGTCAGACTTGACAAATCGCTTTCCATCCGTACTCTTTTCGCCGTACGCCTTAAAAATGATATTCTTAAAAGTCTCGATAATCGCAGGGGCATCCTGTGCCGCAACAATCTTTTCGATCATTTCGGTCATTCCTCCAACCGTACTCATTTCCATTTCCATAATCTCGGCTTTAGTGAGGTTAAAATAGAAATCTTCTGTTCTCTCCACACCGTTGTAATCGGTATAGGTAATATTTTTCTTAAGCATGGTTTAATCTCCTTTCAAACATAAAAAAGAGCCGCCAGCTTTACCTGAATACGGCCCTTAGTTTCAGCACATTGTCTTGTTAGTTTCCTGTGGTCTTGAACAGTTCGATAATTTCATCCGGAAGAGGCAGGCGAGGTTCGTTATCCTCAGAACCATACAGAATTTCTTCCAGAGCAGCCAGTTTGGTGGTATCTACCTTGGTAGAATCAATTGTGATACTTGCAGTAGGCTTGTAGCCGGTTACGTTAACCGGAGTGGTGGTGACATCCCAAGAGAAGGTGATAGCTTCTGGGCTGTCGTTAATAGTCGAATAGCTCTTCTCAGAAGGAGCTGCCAAACCACCGTAAATCAGGTGCAGTTTATGGCCATAGCTGTCGTTTTCAACATCATTACCAACAACAGTTTCGTAACTCATGCCAAAGGTTTTCCGAGGCTGCTGACCAATATAGACACCAGTGGCGATAGACGCTGAACCATCGCATTCGGCAAATTCGTCCGGGTATGTATATGCTTCAACAGTGGCGCCAAACTCTTCAGTAGACATCAGGCTAAGATACTTGATGTCGTCAGCATATAGCGGAGTTGCCTCTGCGCCAGAAGGAGACTCAGTAACGCCAGTTAAGCCGTTCCAAGCTACGCCCTTGGAATATGTACCATCTGTCTGGATTGGATATAACACACCTTTACGGACACCGGTTTCATACAAACGTTCGCCCGTCTGATCCCATACAAGTTTCATTATGTTTTTCTCCTTTTAATAATACAAAGTTAATACATCGTGATTGAGATTGTCTGATTTATAATGTCGATTAAATGAACAATACGGCAATTGTAATAGCTCGTTAATTACACCATTGTCCGGTTTTTTATCAATCACGACAAGTTCATAGCAACGCAATAAGGAGTAGGCTGCATTATTAGCGAACCTACTCCTGATATTGCTCTTAGAGTACCTGATCGCCGGATACTCCATTTTGAATGACTCCGGGGGTTGATAATAAACGTTTCTACTTCCGAGAAGTTCTTCCAACTTACTTTGTAGTTCAAGACGACTCGCCATTCCAGACACCCCCTACCGTTAATATGAGTCTAGGGTACTGAACGTCGACATTTGAAATTTTCCATTTAGCACCCATAAACTCAACATAACGCATCGAATAGAAATGATTAATGGCGTATGGATCGGCTACAATACTAATCTTATTCGCAAGATTAATGTCATCATTCACCCCACCAGAATTCTGAAGTTTTCTAGCGTTCTGAATCAAATCTCCGTAATAAGGTTTTTCGGTAATGTTTTCTTCCCACAAACCGGGTTCAGTCTCTACCGTCTCAGCGTAACCAATTTTTCCACAAAATTTCGCCATTTTGAATTTTCTCCTTTACAAATCAGCCCTGTGCAGCGGTTGTATCTTCTTCGATAGCAATTGCTGAATATACTCTGGTCAGCGCGCCGGAGCATCTGGTCTCCAGAAGGGACTTCTGCTGGTTAAAATCAATATCGAACTGGGTAAAGTGGGTAATCTCGCCACCCTTAGTTGCGCCCAGAGAATAATCAGCCAGATTGGTGATAATGCACACCAGCTTCTTCGTCTTCTCAACGCCTTCTACTGTCGTCTTTCTGGTTTTACCTTCAAACTGCTCAGCAGTATAGATAGCGCCGACATTCAGTGCAGAAGCAAGCTCTGCCTTGGATGAATAAATGCGTCGGCCATTCATATCACGTGCCAGCAGCATTACGTTCAGCATATGCGGCGTGATGAACAGATCGGGAGTACCGCTGCCCTTAAACTTTTCTCTTGAATACAGAACCGTGTTAATCATTGCTTCAGCAGTGACATAGTTATCACCGAAGCTTGCTCCGGTGTTTGTACCCTGAAGTTCGGTTCTTGCTGCTTCCAAATCCAGATCGACATGCAGTGTATACAGATCATCGTCCAACCAAATCGGTCTGATATGCTCTGGTGCAATCTTACCTTCTGCTGCGTCATCACGACCATCGCCCAGCATAATCGCCGTAGCCAATTCTTCATTGAGCTGCATCCGATCAATATTATACAGGTACTGAACGTAGTCGAAATCCGTGATATCAATAATGTCATCTCTGTGCAGTGCGCTCTTCACATATACAGTCTGCGGGTCGGTCGTTCTGCGTACCAACGTGAAGTTGCCGGTCTGCTGCTTCTTCTTACCCTTGGTATAACCCTGAGCGCGCAGCTCTTCGATATTCCGGATATCCACCTGACTGGTTCTGATTCTGGAAATCGGACTCTTATGTACCTTATTCATAACAACCGAAACCCATCCCTGATCGTTGGCGATAAGCTCAGGCGCACCCGGTCTCACTTCCTTATACTCCGGGAACAGCATAGTTACATTGCCTTCTCCAGTCTGAGCGAAACCGCTACTCAGCGCGTCATGCTGAATATTGTTTTCGTCAGCATAGATCTGAAGTGCAGACTGGAAAGAGCCAACCCGACTGGATTTCGCCATGCCAATGATATCCTCCTGCGCGGAGTGGCTTAGTACATCCTCGTAAACATCGTCCTGATCGAATACATTATGCTTCATTTCTTCTTCTCCTTCATCATTGTCGTCTTCGACACCGTCCTCCAGTGCCTGTCCAATTAAGGCATAAACAACCTTTTTCTGCTTTTCTGACAGAGTCTCGAATACGTCTGCTACAGTCTCTTCGCTCTCGGGCTTGTTTGTATTAGTATTCGTCATTGGGGGATTCTCCTTTTCTTTGGTCTCATCAGCATGGTACAGTGAAATCTCTTCTCCGGTATAAATTAGTGCCTCTTCGTCAGACTCTTCACCATGCTTAATAACAGAATCAATAAACGCTCCGGGGTTTGCACCGGACAAGACGAGGCTCACTTCCCGAATATTTCCATGTAGAACATTGGACATGTTTTGCTTGAGCTGGTTTGCATAAATGGATAGGGCATTTACATCTCCGTGCTGAACGAGCATTTTTGCAGTTCTACCATTTTCGGTATCGTTAAACTTACAACGTGCATAAACACCTTCTTCTCTGTTTTCCAGCAACGCATGTCCTAGAACGCGGTTTGGATCATCATGATTATGCCCCCATACAAGCGGAACGGTCTGCCCGTCATTATCCTTAAATGCATCTTTCATAATTGTTCGTCCATCAGAGCATCTAAGGTTGTTACGAGTAGCCCATCCGCTGAAATCAAAAGTTTCCATTTTGAATTTTTAGCCTCCTTCTTCATAATTTTCTTCTAAACCATGGGACTCTTCATCTTCCGGTTGATTCAAATTGCTATTCACAAGCCGATCCGCTTTCGGGTCATCAGACGGCTTCATACCTACAATCTGACGAATTTCATTTGATGTCATAATCTCATTTCGAGTAAACTTATCTGCAATTTCTGCAATATCGTTTACCGGAACGAGCTTAAACGGATCACGGAAGAACATAATTGTCTGCCTCTGCGACCGAGCTGTTTTAGTCAGAAACGTTCGTTTCATCTCATCAACAATAGCCGATATAATAGGTTCGATGGTGCGGCTGTAATAGTTCAGCATCGTCTTGTCATCTGCGGTGCCGTCCAATATAGATTGGGTGATACCTATCTGACTAAACGCCAAATCGGTAAGGTACTCAACCTGCTTCAATAAATTGTTCTCAACAGAACGATTCAACTGTGTAATTCGCTCTGTTCCATCTGTATAGGCAATGCCATATTTGGAACCCGCAAGCTGCATCTCGATATCTTTTCGCCGTTTCTCAGCCTGTTGACGTCTTGCGTCGGTTTTAATTACATACGGCAACTGAATAATTAAATCCAGCTTTCCAGATGCCGTTTGTTCATCTGTCACATCCAGCAAAGCCAACTTTCTTATCAGTCGCTGCATTGTCGAGTTAGGTTCATTAATAACGGCATAAAGTGGATTTTCAATAATGGCAACATGCTCTTTAGACAGCACAATTTCTCTCTTTTGACCAGTTCGGTCATCGTACAATCGCACCTTTACGTGCGCCGGATACCATTGGACGATCTTACCTGTTCGGATAGAAAAAATATTGTATGAACTGGTTTTATTGGGATTGTCACTGGTATAAATTGGCACAAGGGCTACACTACCCTCATCAAGCATGGACATTACTGTATCTTGAATGAATGCTCGTCCGGTCTGGTCAATATTTGCTTCGAAGGTCAATCGGTCGTTTAAGCATGAATCTATGGTTTCAACAAATCTGCCGTTCTCGTCCAAACGGCAGTGCTGAATATTGATCGACGCCACATCAAGAGCTATTCTATTGAAAATCGAAGTAACAATCGAACGCTCATTTCCTCTAGTAAGCCTCGATCTGTCAGGTCGGTATGAATAACCGTATCCAACATCTTGATATTGGTCTGTCGGGTCTCTATTACGAAAAGCGTTCCAAGCATGTTTCAGCCTGGACCCAAAAGAGATTTCCATTTTGAAGTTCGCCTCCTATTCAAAAGCTTCTCTATTTAGCTTATAAGCCACAAAGCCATCCATCATGGCCGCAACTGCATCGATCTTAGCCTCATATCGTTTTTTAAGCAATTTTCTGTTACCATTTGTATCTTCCATGGTAATACAATTCCCCATCGCGAAAGTCATGAGCTCTTCGTCAAACAGAAGCATTCGTTCTTCTGCTAATTTCTTAAGCTCACCCAAAGGAACCGATTCTGTCTTGGAACCCTGAATAACTTTCTCGATACCAAACGGTCCATTCTCTCGTTCCCATCGCTCAACAAAGTCTCTGGCGTTATATGGATCATAACCGAAGCATCTGACATCATAATCACATTCGGCGATATGCTTATCCAGATCTTCATAAACTTCCATCATGTCCAACACTGTTCCGGGCATGACAATCAAACTGCCTTCTTTCACAAATTCATCGTATTTTGTACGCATTGCTAAAGGTAGTTTCATCAAAGTCAATTCGGTTATGTAATTTCGCGTCTTGATACCAAAACTACCATTTGGTAGGGGGAATAAGAACGTGAACGCACAGAAGTCATCACCTTGGGATAGGTCTGCTCCAAGCGAACAGGGCATTTGCCAGTAATCTCGTTTTCTATGAGGAAGTGTTTCTTCATAGGTAAAGTAATAGGTATAGCCCTCCATTGGAATACCAAACCGCTTTGCTAAAATATCGTTTCGCGTTGCAGGAGCCTTTTCTGCTCGTTCGACATCTAGTTGATATGTTTCATAGCTTACGGTCTTGCCGAGATTTGGATTTGCTTTGAGCCACATATCTGGATCGGCAACTTCATCCACCGAGTCGAGCTTGTACCACCAAATCGAAACATGCGGATTAACATAATCACCTTTAAGAATATCCATCAATTCCATTTTGATTGTGTCTCCGCTACCGTTACGGACAGTACCTTCTGAACTCGTTGCAATGATAAGATAATCGTCAATCTTTGAAGCACCCTGCTCTATTGCGCCGATAACGTCTTCTCTAACATCACCTGACAGCCATTCATCCACTGTCGCAATCTTGCATCTTAAGCCCTGGAGCTTGTCGACAGACATTGGGCGAATCTCTATCAAGGAATTTGTAAGGAAATTTTCAATACCTTTCTTCGTGGGGGCAAGTTTCATACGATTAGCCCTAGCGCCGGTTGTGTTTTGAAGTGATCCCTCGGTTAGGAACTTGAACAGCGGACCTCTAGCACGCGTTATCGCAGTACGGATTGGCGACATGATTTCTTCTGCCTGCTTCATTGTTGGCGCAGTGGTGATTTGGTGTGTAGTAGATGTGTCGACATTTCCAAAATAGGATTGAATGCATGAATCGTATATGGATTTGGCAGCACCTCGCCCAACAATAAGATATTGCTTATTAACAAGCCTTTTCTTGACAGATTTCTTAACGTAACGCCCACCACGACCGTCCCGACTTGGTTCGTACACACTTCGTTCCACAAAGTAAAACCATGCAAGAGCTGACTCAGCCCATAATTTGAACGTATCAAGCAAATGCAGATCTTCGCCATCTGTTAACGTGAGTTCACTTTCACAATAACTAATAAAACCCTCGATAGCTTGGTCATCATACCAAATACCGGGGTTTGCGATAAGATCGTCTATTCGATTCATTTCCATGGAGATTTCTTTGCATACAGGGATTTCCCCTCGCATTACGGCATCTCGAAACTGCCCGTAATACTTAGGGGTGGCGGTATTCGATAAGGCCATTAACAAATTCTCCTCGATTTATTTTTTAGCCGTTTTCTTAACAATCTTATTGATTCTATCAATATTGTTATAGACTGTAAGCCCTGTAGAAGTAATGGTCGCAACGGTTGTTCCCGCTTTGATAACTTTATTTAGGTACGACCTTCCTTTGCTGCAATCGCTGTCTGTCAACTTGGAATATTGTTGCTCCATTTGAAGTCGATTCAGTCGATCGCGGAGTTCCTTATCGCTCATGGTTTTAATGTTTTTATTGCTATGCGCATTTTTATAATCGTCATGCTCACTGACTACTTTTTTCTTTTTAGCGGGTCTATGACCCAATTGCCCAGGAGTTCTTCTGACTCCCCATTTCATTCCGAGGACGCCATAGTGGTAAAGTTCATTATTCATTTCAAGCTTTGCTCCTTTCGTCAGTTGATGCCTTTAACAAAACATGGTACAATATTTATTAAATATACTTTTGGGGTGGAGATGAGATTATGTATAAACCCGAAATCGCTCAGGATCAAATCATGAGCATTTTGGATACTTGCTATAATGCTGCTATAAACGGTATCCCAGGTTCCGAAAACTGTAACGTTTTGGCTCAGCAATACTTGAACAAGTATGGAGCTCCTGAACTCGCCGCGAAGAAAATGTTTACGGCACAAGTTGCAAAATGTACTACATCAGGATTTCTTACGAGTTTGGGCGGTTTAATTACCTTACCGGTGGCCGTTCCTGCAAATGTAGCCAGTGTACTATATATTCAGCTACGAATGATTGCTGCAACCGCCGTTCTTGGCGGTTATGATCCACACGACGATGAAGTTCAAACTTTGGCATACGTATGTCTTGCTGGGACATCTGTCGGTGATGTTTGCAAATCTACAGGAGTCCAATTTGCTAACAAAATCACTTTAGCCATGCTTAAAAAGATTCCCGGAACAACGCTAACCAAAATCAACCAAAAAGTCGGATTTAGATTTATAACTAAATTCGGTTCAAAAGGTCTTATTAATTTAGGGAAAATGGTTCCAGTAGTCGGTGGAATTGTGGGAGGCAGCTTAGACCTTGCTACTACAAAAATAATCGCGAAACAAGCCTATAAATATTTCATTTGCAATGACATAACATAAAACTCAACACAGATCGGAGATATACATATGAACACTACAACACCTTCCAATGTAAGCAATATTTTTCCATTTGAAGTACGTCCTTATGCAGACTTTTCTTCCACCGACAAACGCTACAAAAAGCTGAACCTAAATCAGAGTCAAAAGACCAATATCAATCAATTACTATCAGAGCTTCCAACTTTAGCAGCATCTGATATGCTTGAAAATGCTTATCTATTTAAGTTTCCGGATGGCGTAACTGGAACGATGATGCAGTATCGCAACGGTGGCGTAGGTGCAGCGATTATAGGTGCTGACGGAAAAATTGCCGCCCATGGTGGATTCCACAAAATAACCACACAAGCGGTCATGTTAAACGCTTTTTCCGCCATGTCCATTGCTACTGGTCAGTATTTCCTCGCAGAGATCAACAAGAATTTTACTCAACTCAATCAGAAAATCGATAAGATCATGGACTTTCTGTATGGTGAGAAAAAAGCTGAATTGATTTCAGAAGTCAACTTTGTCCAATACGCCCATAAAAACTTCGCATCTATTATGCATCATGCTGAGCAAAGAATTGCAACAATCACGGGGCTACAAGAAGCACGAAAAGTCGCTATGAAAGATATTGACTTTTACTTAAATGATTTGGACAAGCGTGCTTCTATTGACGCAAAATCATACGCAGAACTAGAAGAAATCGTCGGCAACGTTTGTAGCATTCGAGACACATTAGAAGTATCATTACAGCTATATGTAATGAGTTGTTTCATGGAAACTTACTATGCGGAAAATACAGATTCCGAATACTTACAGTCGCAGAAGGAAGATGCGCTTTGCTACGTCAGAAAATGTGAAGTGCAAATTTTGACATCCTTTAACACACTTGTTGGTCGCTGCGATAAAGTCTTTAAGATAAATCCTTTAAAGAAAGCAGATGCCACGCCATTGAGAGACAGACTTCAGGAAGTTATTAGCACCTTTGCAAACGGCGAAGAATCCCAGATTTGCAAAGCGATTCATGCAATGTGGGACAATCCGTTCCAAGGGAAAGAATACTATGTAACTCGTGAAGGAAGCGTTTACATTTCCGTATAGCCTCACGCTTCCGCTGCAACATTTAACCGCCACTCCAGTTCGCTGATCTGCCGGTTCATAGACTCCATGACAGCTGAGCTGAGTGGTGGGTCGAAAAGGAGTCTTACCTTCAAATACATATATGAAATCTGTCCAATCCGAATACTTATCTTCAATCGAAAAACCCTCTTCGGGACCGACCCCAAGCTGAGTTAAGATTGAAAATACGGTGTTGATATGCATGATGATATCTGTATCAAAATTCTCATCTGCCTCAGTGATTCCAAGAAGTTTTTTGATTGATGTCAATATACTGTCCAAAACGTTCCCTCCTTTTCAAACTTTATATCATTTTTACGATTGCCAAGACTCTAACAGATAATTTTTATATTGCGCACTTGCTTACGGCATAACAAGTACCCGAATATGGGTTTCGTCTAGTCTCTCCATAACACGATACTTTGTTTTGGTGTCGCTATTTACAGCAACGCCATTTTGACCTACAGAACACCAACCGTTTACTGCGCGACTACCATCATCCAGCACAACAAGTTTACCCATCATACCAACCGCATCCCATTCCGGTCTCTCAGATCGTGGAATATAAGTCTGCGAGTTGTCATAATCTGGATTGAGCTTTTGTCTAATCAAAGTAAGAACCATCAAAAGGTCATCACACGTCATCTGTGGGAATCTTATGTAGAGGAAGCAAATCATCTGCGTCATGAGTACGATTGCCGAAGTTGATATTACCAGAAAAAGTAACAGCGCAGCTCACGCTCCTTTTCGCCTGCATGAACCTCAAAAGCTGGCGATGCGGAAAGCAAGGCATCTCAGACTTTCTTCTAGAATTGCTTTTTTAAAATTTGTCGTTACCCTCTGCGTGATTCCCGCAGATACATCTTATTTAAAATGAAAAGTCCACCATAAGATGTGATAATACGGAGCAGGCTCCTCATCGAACACATAATAATTAATTGCATCTGCTATAAATATAGCCACAATGGATAGCAACATCCAAAGTAAGCTAAACGGCAAGCAGATAATTCCGTCTATGTTGAAAGGCACATTTGAGTAATCCCACATTTGAATTGGGGATAGTTTGCCAATAACGAACTCCATAGATGTGATCATTGCCGAACCCATAAATCCTTGAATGAGTAGATCTATATCCCACGAAATTATATTATTGATGGGGTCTATAAGAAGAAGTAAAAGTCCTCCGCATAGACCCATTAAAGGATACGTATAACCTCTAAAACATACTTCTATTGTTAT
>JAUNWG010000053.1 GCA_030540435.1 Eubacteriales bacterium | reverse complement strand
GCTGCTTGAACAATTTTTACTTCAAAATATTGTCTAACTTTTTGGGGTCACTTCATATCCCGCCGACTGTTCTAAAACAATATGGATCACTTGTTCGGGTTCTCGATGGTCTGTACGCCCTCCGGGCCTGCGGAAATAATGATATCCGTTCTGTTCAGGAAGAAACCAGTCTCCAGAACACCCAGCGTACCCTTGAGGAACGCTTCCATTGCAGCGTAGTCCTTGCCGAACTTGGAGTTTGTGTACTTGGTGTCGAGGATGTAGTTGTGGTTGTTTGTCTCGTAGATGGAGCCGTCCTTGTTCATGCGGAGAGTCGGCTCAAAGCCAGCCTCTTCCATCTTCTTGACAACATGCTTGTAGCCGAACGGCAGAACCTCTACCGGCAGGCCGAAATCGCCGATCTCGTCAACCAGCTTCGCGCTGTGGCATACCCAGATGTTGTACTTTGCGCTGGAAGCGACAATCTTCTCGCGGAACAGTGCGCCGCCGCCGCCCTTGATGCCATTGAACTGCGGGTCGACTTCGTCAACGCCATCAATGCAGATATCCAGCACCGGTGCATCGTTGGTGTCCAGCAGCGGGATGCCGAGACCCTTTGCCTGCTCGGTGGAAGCATCCGAGGTAGAAACGCACTGAATCTTCAGTCCTTCCTCCTTGACGCGCTGACCGAGCTTTTCAATCAGGTAATACGCGGTAGAGCCGGTGCCGATACCGACCAGCATACCGTCCTTGACATATTTCGCAGCTTCATAGCCTGCCATCTGTTTCTCATTCATATTGCTCACCTCATAATTTCATTTACAGTCAAATCAATTCTCCCTTGACTTCTTCTATATATTGTAATACACGGGACCGTTGAAGCGCAATAGATTTCCTTGTTTTTTCTGCATATAAAATACATAACAGGCAGCGGTATCCTCCCTTGGAATACCGCTGCCCGATGCCCGCAATAATTGTTATTCTTCTACAATAATGACCGAAACCGGACAACCGGCTGCGGCGGTCTGCACTTCCTCCTCCAGCGCGGTATCCGGCTGGCGAACCACCTGCGCCAGACCATCCGACGCGATCTCAAAAACCGCCGGGCAAGTATCCACACACTGTCCGCAGGCGATACATCCATCCCTGTCAATGCGTACTTCCATCTTCTATTCCTCCCTTTAGCTCTGCATTCCAATCAGTTTCATAACGCTTTCCTTGCTGTGCAAGCCGGTCGTCATAGCGGCAGGCTTGCCGCTGCGGAACAGCATCAGCGTCGGAACCGAACTGATGTGATACAATCCCGCCAGCTGCGGATTTTCATCCACATTGATCTTGCACACCTTCACAGTATCATTTTCCGCCGCGATCTCGTCGATGACCGGCGCCATCTTCCGGCACGGGCCGCACCAGTCCGCCCAGAAATCCACCAGCACCGGCTGCTCCGCCCGCAGCACAGATTCCTTAAAGCTGTCCGTTGTCACCGTTTCCGGCTGTTTCATACGCTTGTTCCTCCTTCGTTCCGTCTGGACAACGGTAGTTTTTCCCGCGGATGCGCGGATTATCCTCAATCAAAATAAAACAGGCACAGCCAAAAAGCCATGCCTGTCAATCTTACGCTTTGATCTTATCCAAAATCCAGTCCACGCAGCGCTCCGCTGCCCGTCCGTCCGCACGGAAGCCCATTTTCTGATAAAATGCATCGCACTGCCTGTGATAATCCACATCATCAAACGCCGCAATGTTTTTCACCATCTCCGCGTTGTTTTTTGCCAGCGGGAACGGTGTTTCATCGATCGGAAAATAAAAATTGCGGTCATTCTTATATGCATCGATATCCGAAGCGTACTGGAAGCACGGGCGGCGCGTGAGCGCAAAGTCAAACATCAGCGACGAATAGTCCGTAATGACCGCATCACAGGCGGACAGCAGCAGCTGCATGTCGTCAAACGCCGTAGCGTCAAAGGTCGTCTGTTTGTCGAATTTCAAATCCTTTGCCTTCTGCATGACGTGCGGGTGCAGGCGAATCAGCATGATCCATCTGCCGCCGAACCGCTGTTGTAGCGCCGCGCACACCGCATGATAATCCATATCATAGGCATCCAGCGAACCGTCCGCGCGGAAGGTCGGCGCATACATCACCAGCTTACAGTCCGCCGGAAGCCCCAGCGCCTTGCCGACTGTCTGTTTCGCGTCCGCCGGCGGCTGGATGAGGATATCGTTGCGCGGCGCGCCATATTCCACCACCGGGCCGTCATACCAGAACGATCTCTGATAGATGTTTGTCATAAAGCTGCTGTCGGACACAATGACATCGATCTGCTCGGAATCGCGCTGCGCATACTGCGCATAGGTTGCATCCTCCTTGCTCAGCTTATCTGCGACGTCGCGCTCGATGCGCTTGAGCGCAAAGCCATGCCACGTCTGCATATAATACTGCCCGGATTTTTTCACCCGCGCGCCCTTGCGGCAGTTGTCCACCCAGACGCGTGCCGTGCACAGCTCCCGGATCGCCTGCGGCGTGTCGTATTTCACCACGCGCACGCCCGCCGGTACCCCCGCATTGGCAGGGTCGTTTGCCAGCCAGACGATATCCAGCTCCTCCGGCCGCTTGACCAGCGCGTCCACAATGGCCTTCGGATTGTCCGATGCGCCGCGCCCATAAAAGCTGGTCACGACGATTTTATTTTTCTGCACCGGCAGCAGGCGGCCGCCTGTCCATGCCAGTCCCTTTTGCAGCTTCTTTCTCATAGACATGCGTTCAATCCTCCTGTTCTACTTGCAGCAGCGCACGGTTGCGCCAGATCACAACGATACGGAATACCAGAATCGCAGTCTCCGTGACCGAAACCAGCGCGCCCAGCGTCACCATGTTCATATGCCCGGTGAAATACAGCACCACCATATTGAACACATGCAGGGCAGAACCAAACATGACGGAATAATTTGCATACTTGGACAGCCCCATCGGGCTTAATGTCGGGAAACCGAGGATATAGCTCGGCAAAATCACAATAACGATCGGCAGCATGACCCGCAGCACCAGCGCGGCATCGCCGAAGTCAGAACCAAAGACGATCTCACACAGCGGGCGGGCAAAGATAAACACAATGGCACAGCCGCCGACAATGATCGGCATAAACAGCTTTAAAATCTTCCAAATCAGCTTAAAGTCCCTATTTTTGGTCATATACGGGTACAGGCTGTCCGCAATTGGGGACATACCATTTTTCGCCGTGTTAATCAGCTTCTGCGCCAGCGAGTAGCAGCTGACGACGCCGACCGGTCCGGCCGGTATCAGGCTCAGGATGATCGTGTTGCTGGAGGTATAGATCGACGTGGCAATACGGGAATAAAAAAAGGTGCTGGAACGACGCAGCGTCCCCCAAATCTCCTTTACCGAACAGCGGGCAAACCGGATGCCCAGCTTGTGATACAAATGCCAATATACCCACAACAACGCTGCCGTATAGCCGATGATATTGAGGATCGGAATAATGCAGTACTGCTCCGGCTGCTTGAGCATGACCACGATCATGATAGTAAAGAATGCCTTGATGGCAACCGAACGGACTGTGATCGTCTCCATCTGCTCCAGGCCGCGGTACAGGTAATCCGGCATCATGGAGTTGATCGCTGTCGCGATTAAAAATAGCGTAAAAAACAGTTCATTTCCCTGCCATGCGGGGACTTTTCTGCACAATATGACCAAAACAATCATGGAACCTGCTGTCAGCACCAGCTTGCTGATCGTCACAGAGGTCAGGATACGCGAGAGCCTTTCCTTATCGTCCCGATTGCGGGAGACCTCCTCCGTGGCACTGAGAATAAATCCAAAATCAATGACCAGCTGGAAATATACCATGATATCCGTGGCAAGCGCCAGTTTATCGTAATATTCCGGTCCCAGCACACGTGTCTCATATGGCAGGATAATCAATCCCAGCAGCATCGTCGAAAACTGCAGGATATACAGCATGACTGTATTTTTCAATAAAACGCCCTTTTTCGAGCTGAGCGCTTTTCGATTGAATTTCAAAATATTAAATCCTTTCTGTATCCTCAGGCGCGCAGCCTGCCCTTGGCGCGGAACATGGCTGCCAGCAGGCCGTAGCGTCGGTGCAGCAGCAGGCGGAAGGCGAGCTTGCGCGCCCGCGGCAGCTGTGCGATATACGCATTCTTCTCAAAGTCCGGGAAGTGCTGGCGCATATACTGGTAAAATTCCTGCAGCAGCGGATGCTTCGGGTCGATCATCAGCACGCGGACAGACGCCGCGAGAAACAGATGATCGATGGCAAGGCGGCACAGCTGGTCGCGGTACTGCGCAAACAGCCCATTCTCCTGATACCAGCCCAGCAGATCGTCAAAGGCATCGATGATCTCCCGGTTGCGGTCCACATTTTTATTGCGCGTGATGGAATTTTCCCGCACAACGTAATAATAATACGGGCGGTGTACAAATACGATGCTCTCCGCACAGGCAAACAGCTTGGTCGTCGTGCGGATATCCTCATACCAGACGCGGCCCGGATAGCGGATACCGGTGCGCTCGAACAGTGCACGGGTATAAATGCGTGTCCATGCGTTCGGCAGGGCAAGCAGGATATCCGGTGTGCCCTCCAGCGTCAGCACGGTATTTTCCGGCAGCGGGTCGGTATGCACCTGCGAGGTGTCGCCATCGGCGTCAATGCGGAAGCCGAAGCTGATGATATCCGCGTGCGTTTCATCCACCTTTTCCGCCAGCTCGGACAGCATCGCTTCATCGATATAATCGTCGCTGTCGATAAACACCAAATACTCGCCTTTTGCATGTTCTATGCCGACATTGCGCGCGTCACCCAGACCGCCGTTCGGCTTGTGGATCACGCGGATGCGCTCCGGCGCACGGGCGGCAAGCGTATCGCACAGCTCCCCGCTGCCGTCTGTCGAACCGTCGTCCACCAAAATGACCTCATAATCCTCCGTATGCTGCGCCAGCACGGAGTCCACACATTTTTCCAGATAATCTTTTACATTATAAACCGGAATTACTATACTAAATCTCATGTCAATGCTCCTCATGTTCCGATCCATCGTCATATGGGGTTATTATAATCCCTTTGGCGCAAGTGTGCAACCATAAAAAAGAGGACACGCACGGTGTCCTCTTTCGGTTTATCTTTAAAACAGTCCCTTGATGCGGTCCCAGAGTGTCTCCTCCTGAACCTCTTCTTCCTTCGGTTCCTCTTCCACCTCGTTCTCTACCGCTTCAGTACGCATGATGAACTTGGTGGTGGTTTCGGTCGCGGATTCCGGTGCACCGGAATAGCAGTCTGCATCCTGCGCCATAGCGCGCTGTTTATCCATCAGCTTGGCGGCGGTGCGCAGATTGGTCAACTGCTCATTGTCCGTGATCTGGCTGATGCCCTCTTCATTGTATTCCACAATGCCGTCATACAGCTTGCCTGAGCCATCGGACAGCTGCGTACCAGCTTCATCAAACTGCTGGATTGCGCTCATGACCTGGCTGCTTGCGCTCTTGAGCTGCTGCATACCGCCGGACAGGTCATCTGCACCGGATGCCAGCGAATCCGTACCGTCTGTCAGCTGGTTCACGCCGTCGATCAAGCCCGGTACCTGCCCGCTCATCTGGCTGATGCCGCCGGAGAGCGTCGCCGCACCGGCTGCAAGGGAATCCGTACCGTCTGCCAGCTCTGCCGCGCCGGAGGCTGCGGAGCTGACGCCTGCGGTGTACTTGGCAATACCGTTATCCAGCGATACCGCGCCTTCCTGCAGCTGTTCGGTCGCACCCGCAAGGTTATTGACCAGCTTCTTTATGCCGTCGTCCATCGAGCTTGTGCCCGCTTTCAGCTTTTTGATGCCGTCCGACATGCTGGACAGCCCGGAGGAAGCGCTGCTCAGGCTGCCACTCGCACCACTGAGACCGGATTCAATCTGTTGTGCGCTACTTGCGATAGTGCTAAGTCCACCGCGTACCTTTGTCAATCCTTCTGATATTTGCGACAGCTTTGCTACATTTGCTTCATAGGCAGAAAAAAGTGCTGCTCCACCGTCAACTTCTTTAATTTTAGCGATTTGATCGGGACTAAGACTAACCGTTTCCGCACTGGCAGCGATCTCTAATTCACCTTCAAGACTAGAAGCACCTGCCTGAATACTTTGTAATCCTTTAATCGCAGCACTGAAATCCGCGCTGCCCAATCCATTTTGCAGCTGTGCAACACCATCCTGCAGCTCGCTCAGTCCAGCGTTGATGCTGGACGGCGCTGCCATCAGGGTTTTTACATCGTCGCTTTCCAGCGCGTCGCCCAGCTGGTTCAGACCTTCTGCCAGCTTCTTGGAACCGGCCGACAGCTGAGACGAGCTGTTATCCAGTGTATGCAGTCCGCTGGACAGGGAGCCTGCGCCGTCATTGACCTGCGCTGCGCCGCTTGCCAGCGTCTTTGCGCCCTCATCTAACTGGCCCACGCCATCTGACAGCGATGCCGCGCCCAGCTGCAACGTACGCATACCGGAGGACAGCTGCTTCGCGCCGTCATTGAGCATACCTGCACCGGAAGTCGCATCGATAATGCCAGCATCAAACGTGACATAGCTGGAAGACAGCTCACCGAGCTTTTCATCCAGTGTTGCACAGCCGTCTGCCAGCTCCTTCGCGCCGTCGATGAGCTGCTGGGTCGCATCCTTCAGCTCGTCAAGGTCGTCAAACGAAGCATCCATATCCAAATCCTCTGCATCGAGATCGTTCAGATTGGATGCGCAGGCGAAATAGATGGACGGCAGCTCGCCGTCTGTCAGATCACACTCGATCGTGGCCTCATCCAGCAGCATATCCGTTACTTCATCCAAATCATCGCCCAGCAGGTCGCCATAGGTGTCTTTCATACCCGGCATGGCGAGGAAGGCGACGATCTGGTTGGTGCTGTCCGTCTGCACCGTGCCGTTTTCCGCCTTGACATTGGTGAAGTGGTCGGTGGACAGATCAGTGCCGATCACCGTGAAGTACGGCATACAAATGGTGTATTCCTTGCCGTCCACTGTGACGGTCTTTGTCTCCTTGTTTTTGAGGGCAATGTGGATGACCAGATGTCCGTCCGCGCCCTCCAGCTGATCTGCGGTCACAGTCTTACCGTCCAGCGTATATGTGATGGCGGTCTCAATCGGCAGCGCCTCCTTGGAGGTGCCCTGATAATACACATCATTGCCGTCGATATTCCATGTCAGTGCCGTGCCGTTGCGCTGCGGCAACTCGTCGCCCTTGAGGTTTTCAATATCCTCCAGATTGCTGACATCGCCAAAGTTTTTCAGTCCCTTGTCAGAATGCAGCCAGTTGCTGACTGTCTGATGTACCGCCTTGCCCTCCGGGTCGAGAGTCGCATATACCGTTTCGTCTTTGCTGACGGAAGCTGCCATCGCCGGTGTCATCGCACCGCATACCAGAAGTGCGCTCAGTGCGCCCGCGGTCAGTTTATATGTTTTTTTCACTTTTCAACACGCTCCTTGGAATTGTCAAGCCAGTGATAGGTTGTTTTGCGGATGATCGGTGCGCACAGCACCAGCATAGCCGGCAGCACCAAAAGGATAACCAGCATGGAAATAATCGCGCCGCGGCTGATGAGCAGGCACAGGCTGCGGATGAGGTCGATCTTTGACACGAAGTTCAGGCCAACCGTCGCCGCAAAGAAGGTCAGGCCGCTGGTGATGATACTCGGTGCACAGGTCTCGATGGCAACCGCCGCGGCTTCCTTCGGTGCAAGCCCGTTCAGGCGCTCCTCATGGAAGCGCGTTGTCATCAGGATCGCATAGTCGACTGTTGCGCCCAGCTGGATCGTGCCAAGCACGATGCTTGCGATAAACGGGATGGTCGAGCCGGTAAAATACGGGATGCCAAGGTTTACCATGATCGCGCCTTCGATCGCCAGCACCAGCAGAACCGGAATAGAAATCGATTTAAAGGTGATCAAAATAATGATAAATACTGCGGCGATAGAAGTGATGGAAGTTGCATTAAAGTCATGATCACATGTGGTGATCAGGTCTTTGGTCATGGCGCCCTCGCCGGTGAGCAGACCGTCGCTGTCATAGCGCTTGATGATCTCCGTCATGCTGCTGACCTGTTCATTCATCTCATCTGTGCCGGGCTTATACTCCGTCGTAATCATCATCATGCGGTGGTCGCCCGCATGGAACAGGTCGTGGATGCTGTCCGGGATTGCGCTCTCCGGAATACCTGCGCCGACAAATTTTTCATAGCACAGCGTCGCCTTAACGCCGTCCACAGCATCCAGCTCGTTCGCCAGATTTTTCATCTTATTGTTGCCCAGCTCATCGCTGACAATAACGAAATGATAGCTCGGCATACCGAAGTCATCGCTCAGGCGGTTTGTACCGGCAATACCGGTCAGGTCCTGCGGCAGGCTGTCGGTCAATGTGTAATATACATTGGTCAATCCCTGTGCACGGAAGAACACCGCTGCCACAAGGACAAAGACCACCAGTATCTTTTTGGGGTGCTTGGTGACAAAGCGTGCGACGCCGCCCATGTGCGGGACAAGCACGCGGTGTCTGCTCTTTTCAATCAGCTTATCAAAATACATGAGGAGCGCCGGCAGGATGGTCAGCGTGCTCAGGACACCAAGCGCAACGCCCTTTGCCATGACAATGCCGATATCCGCGCCCAGTGTGAGCGACATCGTGCACATGGCGAGGAAGCCGGCGATCGTCGTCAGTGAGGACGATAAAATGGATGTACTGGTTTTGCAGATGGCGGAAACCATCGCTTCATCGTTCGGCTTATCCACCTTTTCCTCCTGATACCGATGCAGCAGGAAGATGCTGAAATCCATCGTGACGCCCAGCTGCAACACCGCCGCCAGCGCCTGCGTAATATAGGAAATCTCACCGAGGAAAATATTGCTGCCGAAGTTATACACAACCGGGAACAGCACGCCCAGCATGAAGATCAGCGGCACGGCGGTATTCTCCATAAACAGGAACAGCACGATCAGGCTGAACAGCACGGCGCAAACGACATACTTCGGCAGCTCCTGATTGACCAGCTCCTTGGTATCCTCCAAAATTGCGGACATGCCGCCGAGGAAGCAGTCCGTGCGCATGATCTGCTTGATCTGCACGATGGCATCCATCGTCTGGTCGGATGCGCTGGATTCCTCAAACCGGACGAGAAGCATGGTCGAATCATTTTTGCCGTACAGCATATCCTGTACCTTTTCCGGGAAGGCATCCTTTGGTACGGTAACATCCACAGCATCATGGATGCCGACAACGGTGGTTACGCCATCGATCTCCCGCAGCTCCTCCTCCATATCCGACAAGTCGTCGCTGTTCATGCCCTCCACGGTGATGATCGCTGTAGAGGCAATGTTGAAATCATGCTCCAGCAACTGCTCGCCTTCCATCGATTCCAGATCGGACGGCAGATAGCTCAGGATATCATAATTAATTCGCGTGCCGATATAACCGAAAACAGACAAAATCAGTAGTATCACGGCAACAACCAGCACAAATCCGCGGCGTTTGACCACAAAACGGGCTGCACGCTCCATATGTGTCAGCTCCCCTTTCGCTGAGATTTCCGGCATGTTACCGGATTCGCCAAAAAATGACCAGCCGTCATTTTTATTGCAATCACAGTATAGATCAAAAATGACCATTGGTCAATATGCACCCTGCCGACTTTCGTTTCTCAAATGATCTGACGATTGGTCAGTTTTACGAATTTTATTTTTTCCGCCGACTGTGTTGTTGCCAAATGGATTTGCTTCGTCTATACTAAACTTACGCAAACCTTGAAGCAAAAACAGGAGGGGAGGCCGCCATATGGGCGCGAACATGGAGCAGAAAAAAGAAACAAAGAAAAAAAATCTGCTGTGTGCGGCACAGGAGCTTTTTCTGGAAAAGGGCGTTTCCAAAACCAGCATCAGCGAGATCACAGAACGTGCGCAGGTTGCAAAAGGAACCTTCTACCTGTATTTTGCGGACAAGGACGATCTGCTGGAGCAGCTGCTTTATCAGATGAGCCATGACATCATCCAGCGGGCATTCACGTATACCGAGGAGCACCGCAAGGACACCTTTGCCGATAACGTCATTACCTTTGCCGACTGGATCATTTGCTATTTTACAGAGCATACCGACGTGCTGCGCCTGATTAAGCGCAATTTTTCCTGGCCGATGCTGGAGCGCAGCCTTACTGACTGCACCGCTGACCCGCTGTGGGCCGCCATCACGCAGCGCCTGCATGATGCGCCGCTGCCGCAAATACACAATATGCAGGAGCAGTTTAACATCATTTATCTCATCATCGAATTGTGTGGAACGGCATGCTATTCCAGTATCATCGAGCACCGCCCGGACACGATTGAAAATATAAAGCCTTTATTATATGGTATGATTCGGAGGATTTTAGCTGTATGACAAACAATTCCCTGTATCCCGTACTGATTTTCGACATGGACGGCGTGATTTTGGATACCGAGCGTCTGGTGTGCCGCTGCTGGCATGAGCTGGGCGAAGCCTACCAGCTGACCGATATCGACGAGGTCTTTCTCACGACAGTGGGCACGACGCGCAAGCATACCGGTGAGATCCTGTGCGCACAGTATGGCGCAGACTTCCCGCAGGACACCTTCAATGCAGACATCAGCCGTCTGTTCCACAGCATTGCCGACGTCGAGGGCATCCCGGTCAAAACCGGTGCACGGGAGGCGCTGGCGTGGGCATCCGAACAGGGTTTCCGCATCGGGCTGGCAACCTCCACCCGCCAGGTCACCGCGGAGACCGAGCTGAAGCACGCCGGCCTGTACCAGTATTTTGACTATATCCTCGGCGGAGACCGCATCACACGCAGCAAACCGTTTCCGGATATCTATCTTACAGCATGCCACAACATGGGGATCGCCCCGTCAGATGCCTTTGCCATCGAGGATTCTTATAACGGCATCCGCGCCGCATCGCAGGCCGGTATGCACCCCATCATGGTTCCGGATATCCTCCCGCCGACAGAGGAAATGCATCAGCTGTGCCGTACTGTCCTCCCCGACCTTACCGCGCTGCCCGCATTCTTGCAGCATACATACACAAACGAATGCCTAACATCGAATACCTGAACCGAACCGGTAATTCCCATAGACATGCCAAAGCCGCTCTTGTCCATCCGAGAGCGGCTGTTTTTATTCCGTATATCCGCATACTATCGCCAAATATGCTCCCGCGCACAGCGTTCCGCAGGCGCTATATCCATTCCTTTACATTTGTGCATTTACATAGCGAAATATCTATCAAATCAATGCAAGTTAACCTCTGCTAATTTCTTTAAACTACCCAAAGTGTGTGCGTGCCCGCATCTCCCTCTTTTGCACATCTTTTTATCAGCTGTCAGTATAAATGGCTCTCTGTGTGTCAATATTTTATATGAAAATAATTTCACAATTGTTTCACACCGGTTTTGCTTGGTTTTTTAGAAATTTTGCTTTTTTGTTGCTATAATTCAATTGTTTTGTGTCTATCCTTCATTTTTAGAACAGTTTATTCCGGTTTTTAATTCAAATTATATGTGAAATCCCACTGCATTTTCAGCAGTTTCGCCAGTTTTGATTGGTCATTCAATCAATACCCCACTTTTTCTGTATAATATAGAAAATTTTATATTATTTTCATCTGATAATTCAGTAATTTTGCGCCGTGACAATCGTTACAAAATGGTCTATGATACTAAGCGAAGAGCAGAAGACAAAAGATAACATTTCCGTCGACATTGTTCTTCAAGAAAAAACAGAATCTCCATTGATTCAGAAAGGAAGCGAATGATAATGGGCATTTTAGGCGAATTCAACAAGATAGCAAAGACCAAGCAGGTCGACGAACTCCACGCGTTTTTAGGCGATGAACTTATTTCCAACTGCACAGATTGTGATTCTCTCTCAGCGTATATCGGCATGAACAATCCGCGCAGCGCTGGTGCATTCCGCCGCCAGATGCATCACAATACGGAAATCTTCTTCGCTTCTGCCCGCTAATTCCAGACTCCACCTAATTTTTCATACCTATTTCTCTTATCTCTTTTCTCTGTAGCATCCCCGCAGCTTTTCCCAGCTGTGGGGATGTTTTCTTTTATCTGCTTACAAATTTTCATTTCTTCAGAATTTATTAAGATTTGTATGGTATGATTTGAAAAGAACACTTTGTATCCTATACCCATAGACAGCAAGGAGGACACCTGCTATGACATATCGGATTCTCGTCTGTGATGATGACGCCGCGATCGCCCGTGCAATCGGCATTTATCTGCGCGGTGCAGGCTACGAGGTCATCGAAGCACACGACGGACTGGAAGCGCTGGAAGTCTGCGCCAAGCAGACCATTCATCTGGTGATTATGGATATCATGATGCCGGGCATGGATGGGATGCGTGCAACAGAGATCCTGCGCCAGACACAAAATCTCCCCGTTATCATGCTCTCTGCCAAAAGCGAAGACATCGATAAGATCGACGGGCTGACCGTCGGCGCGGACGATTATGTGACCAAACCGTTCAATCCGGCAGAGCTGATGGCACGTGTACGTTCCCAATTGCGGCGATATACCGCCCTCGGCGGCATGTCCGCACCGGCAGAATCGGAAAAAATCTACCGCACCGGCGCACTTGTCATTGACGATGCGGCAAAGTCCGTCACGGTTGACGGCGAGCCGGTCAGCTTGACACCGCGGGAATACGGTATCCTGTGCTTTCTGACGAAGCATGCCGGTCAGGTATTCTCCATCTCCCAGATTTACGAAGCGGTTTGGAACGAAGCCGCATATAATCCGGAAAATACCGTTGCTGTCCACATCCGGCGTATCCGGGAAAAAATCGAAATCAACCCGAAAGAGCCAAAATATCTAAAGGTGGTGTGGGGAATTGGCTACAAAATGGAAAAACTTCACCCGAAACTGCTGGGTTAAGGCAGTTGCATGTCTCCTCATTCTGGTGCTGACCGGTGTGAGCGCATGGCAAATCATCACATTTTACATGTATGCGTCAGACAACAAGGAAGCCGCACAGCTGATGGATCCGATGATGCTGTTCAGCGACGAACTGCCCGCCGACTATCCAGTCAGCCGGCTGAGCCGCGCGGCGTATCATCTGACTTCGCTGGCGCAGCTGGGCGATGAAAACTACATCAAAGAAGGAAAGGCAATCACGACTGATGCACTCGCCATCGCCTTGTATGAAAAATTCGCCCCAGAATACTACGACCCAGATGGGGAATGGGCAATGGAGTCATTCTATCCAGACACCGGCGAGGAAGCGCTGGAAAATACACCGTCTGTCGACGATGTGATTACCAATCTCGCGTCAACAAATGAATACAGTGAGGACGATCTGTATCTGTTCCGCACATGGCTGGGAAACAATCCGGGCGTATTCTCTATATGCCAGCAGGAGATCATTTCCGCCCAGTTGCAGGATTTTAAATCTCTGCGCAATACGGTCGACCAGTTCACAGGCATAGACTACTATATTTATGACAAATCGACCGGCACAACGCTGCAAAATATCGGTGTCTCCTATCCGACGGATGCGCCGCACGTCATCCGTCTAGGTATAACATACAGCTATCTCTGCTCGCTGGACGACAACCAGCAGCTGCAATATACCGGCGAAGGAGTCGACCCAAGCATACGGGAGTATTATGGCTACGATTTTTCCGGCGAAGACGGCGACGTCGTATTGATCGGTATGAAAACCACTGCCGTCACAAGCATGGCGCACACATGGCAAAATGCCGCCGGTCATTTCCGTCAGCTGGCACTGGTGCTGCTCCTGTCCGGCGTGCTCATCCTGCTGTCCGTCATTGTTTTGATCTGCGGCGCGGGACGAAATCTTGCGGATAATCAAGTGCATCTCATCTGGTTTGACCACATTTGGACGGAGGTACAGGCAATCCTTTTCGGAATAATCATACTTCCTTTGCTTGTTGCTGTCAGCCCGTCTGTTGTCCAACTTCCCACCCGGGTTCTCTATACGCTGGTCATCGGCACCTATGTCGCCGTAGCAGCAGTATGGCTGGCGGTCCTGCTGTCGCAGGTGCGCCGCATCAAGGCAAAGCAGTGGTTAAACGGCTGGATCCTCTGGCGGCTGCTGTATAAATACGGCGGGCGCGCGGTGCGCTGGCTCGGCAAGTGCCTGCGCGGCCTGCACAGGCGATTCCGTCAGACGCCGCTGCACCGGAAGATCATCCTCATTTGCGGGCTCGTACCGCTCGCCTGTGCATTCTGGATCACCATTCCATTTATCATTGCCGGCGCGCTGTATTTCGGTATGCGGGCGGCTGACCGGTTCGCGCTGGTCTGCAGCGGTGCAAGCGATATCCGCGCAGGCAAGACCGATACGCACATTGCGCTGACCGGCGGCGGCAAGGAAATCCAAGCGCTTGCCGACGACCTCAACGGCATCTCTGATGGACTGGGAGAAGCGGTTTCCACTGCGGTAAAGTCCGAACGGCTGAAATCCGAGCTGATCTCCAATGTATCGCACGATATCAAGACTCCGCTGACTAGCATTATCACCTATATTGACTTGCTCAAGCGGTGTGATATTTCCGATCCGACCGCACAGGAATACATCAATACACTCGACCAGAAGGCAAAGCGTTTGCAGACGCTGACCCTCGATCTGTTTGATGCCTCCAAGGCGACGAGCGGCGCGATGCAGGTCGACCTGGCAAAGACCGATTTTGACGCTCTGCTGCGGCAGGCGCTTGGCGAACGCTCCGACCATCTGGAAAAAGCCGGTCTGGATGTCCGTGTCCAGTCCCAGCCATTGACCTATGTCCGTGCAGACGGCCGCCTGCTGTGGCGCATCCTGGACAATCTGCTTTCCAATTGTGCGCGCTATGCGCTGCCGAACAGCCGCGTTTATATTGCGCTGAACCCGGAGAACGAGAAAGTTGTGCTGACCATCAAGAATATCTCCGCGGTTGAGCTGAACATCCCCGCAGACGATCTGATGCAGCGGTTTACCCGCGGCGACCGCTCCCGCCATACCGAAGGCAGCGGGCTGGGCTTATCCATTGCGCAGAGCCTCGCCGAGCTGATGAGCGGCACGTGTCAGGTGGAAATCGACGGCGATCTGTTCAAGGCATCTGTTGCCATCCCAAAATGGGAAGAAGCATAATAATTTCCAAAAAGTGTTTGAAACTATCACGCAGTTATTGTTGCTCACGCGAATGAAGAGGGAGAACCACCGCTGGTTCTCCCTCTTCGCTCCCATTCCGCCGCCAAAGAACCTATGGTTCTCTGGACTCTCCTCTGTCATGCCGCGCTTGTGCTCCATGACGCCAAAAGCGCTGCGCGCGGCTTGTCTCTGCTGCACATCGGAATGGGGTATTCTGTTATTTTCGCATCATTTTCCTTCTGCTGCCCTTACTCCCGCATAAACGCCGGATCAACTTGGCTTCCCACAGCCAAGATCGAGCAGCCCTTGGTCAGGTCGATGGCGCCGCCATCCACGCGGGTACAGCTGCCGCCCGCCTCCGTCACGATGAGCGAGCCTGCGGCATAATCCCACGGCTGAAGCAGCAGCTCAAAATACAGCTCTGCACGCCCCGCGGCAATCGAACACAGGTCAATGGCTGCGGAACCGCTGCGGCGGATGTCCATGGAACGGTCAAAGCATTTGCGCAGCAGCCGGAAGGATTCATCCACCAGCTCATGGTAGTACGCTGCTGAACCAAAGATCGTCAATCCCTGCGCCAGTGGTCGGTCGGATACATGGATGGGCATTCCATTGCAGAACGCACCGCAACCGCGCTGTGCATAAAACATCTCATCCAGATATGGATTGTAAATAACGCCGATCTCCTGCTTTCCATCGCGTGTCATGGCGACAGAGATGGCGCTGTTTTTATAATCATGGACAAAATTCGTCGTGCCGTCGATCGGGTCGACAATAAACGCATCGCCCTTTGCGATCGATTCATGCACATCCTCTTCCTCACCGACAAAATGTGCCTGCGGCGCGAACTTCAGCAATTTTTCGCGCAACAGCTCCTGAACAGCTTTGTCATACTTTGTGACAAGATCGTTGCTTCTGCCGCATTTCGTCTGTGTTTCCGCCTGTGTACGGTCTGCCTGCAAAATAACCTGTCCGCACTCCCGCACAACCTGCTGGATCGCATCGATTAACATGAAAACACACTTCTT
>JAUNWG010000052.1 GCA_030540435.1 Eubacteriales bacterium | reverse complement strand
GACAAACGCAGATAGCATCCACAGCCACAATGCCTCTATCTGATTGACTCCTGCAATACGGACAACGCCTAGGATTGTCAAAATACCAACAGCCACCCCAATCCATACGACGCCCAAAACACAGCTCAGCACAATTGTGTGCAACGGTTTTGCTGTCATGTGCAAAGTGATCTTTCTTCGTTCTATCACGAAGAAAAGCGCCGTCATTGCTGCAATACAGAAAAAAGGGATCAGCTCTGCAAAAAAGCGCCATACTGCGGGATTGCTGGAATCGGGTATCGGGATCACACTTGCCAGCATTGCCCAGCCAACAAAGAAAATGATCACTTTTGCCACAGTCGTTATCAGCCGGACAGTTGTTTCCTTTTTATCCGTCATACTACTGCCTCCTCTGTAAGACCTTCTGCACTTGGAAGGTCTTTTGTCATGCACTCAGTTTTCCGCTGGGGTTGACTCTACCGGGATTTTCCCGCTTGATATTGCACCGCCCGGAAATTCCACGCCAAACCATATTTCCTGTCCATCGACCGCAACCGTCTGATACCACGGGCGATCTTCGGTCTGCGGCAGCTCCTTGATATCGAAATGCGCCAATGCAAAACCGCTGATAGCGACAGTAATCCCCGCCGCCAGCAAAATAACCGCCAAAATCAAGTATGTCTTTTTCTTAAACAACAGCTTCATACCCGATCATCCTCCTTTCGGAACAGATGGATTGCCTTTAAAACGATCCATTTGGTAAACTTTCCAAACCATTTGCAAAGAAACACTGTCAAAAATGCGCCGAGAATAAATCCGCCTGCACAGGCTGTGCCGACGCCCAGCTGGATCAGGCCAAGGGAAATCGACTGCTGTATCACAACAATCGTGCCCGGAATACTGACAGCTGCCATAATCAAAGCGCCTATTGTGAAGCTGCCGCTAAGCAGTGGTACACACCACAGCAGGATAAATCCGCACAGCACCAGCATCAGTCCCGCCAGCACTAGGGAACCCCACAGTGGGAAGCCCAATACCAGCAAAATGCCGATGAGGATCTTTGTACTGAGCCGCATGGAAGATACATTTCCGGTTTCCGCCAGGATCTCTGCCGCAATGTCCGCCGGACTGCCCAGCGCAGCTACAGCCTGCTCCTCCGTCATTCCTTCCTCTTGATAATCATCAATCAATTCACTATAGTACGCGATATGATTTTTCCGGTCGCTTTTGCCGCACTTTGCCAACGCGCTCGAAAGCCGACGCAAAAAAACTGCTTTTGTCATTCCAAATCTGCCTCCTCAATAAGGTGATAAATGTTCATAACCTGTTCCCAGTCACGCAAAAAGTCCCGAATGGCCTGTTTTCCCGCCGCAGTAATGCGGTAATATTTGCGCAGCCTGCCATTATGGGCTACGGAATAGGTTTCCAGACAGGATTCCTTCTCCAACCGCCGCAGGATCGGATACAACGTCGATTCCGATATGTGAACACAGGCAGAAACATCCTTTATGATCTGATATCCATAGGAATCCCCTTTTGTCAGTACAGCGAGCACACAGTACTCCAGCATGCCCTTTTTCATTTGGCTGTCCACCTTCACACCTCCTTACGCGATATATTATACATTGCATAGTATATCGTGTCAAGAGGTATTGCTGCAAACACAAAAAAATACCTCTGTCAAATGACAGAGGCAAAAGTGCATATAGTATTCCGTTTTTATCCCAGCATGACATCCAGCAGCATCATTACAGCAAAGCCAAGTACGATTCCCGTTGTGGCAAAGTAGGGCTGCGCCCTCTGATTTCTCTGGCATTCCGGGATCAGTTCATGGACAGCTACCAAGATCATCGCGCCGGCTGCAAAGGAAAGGGCAAACGGCAGCATGGATTCCACATAAACTACCAGCAGCGCACCGATTACGCCGGCAATTGGTTCCACTATACCGGACGCCTGCCCAAGCAGAAAGCTCTTTTTTCTGGAGCAGCCCTCTCTTCTGAGCGGGAGAGAAACCGCTGCGCCTTCCGGAAAATTCTGCAAGCCGATACCGACTGCGATTGTGATCGCGCCCATCAGACTTTCCGCCGCGTAGCCGCTGTTTTGCAGTGCGCCAAACGCAACACCAATCGCCAGACCCTCCGGTATATTGTGCAGCGTAATGGAAAGCACCAGCATAATAATCCTGTTCAATCGTTCATTTGGTTTTCCCTGTGTACTGTTCGCTTTTCTCGTAGAAAACGTTACAATCTTATCCGATCCCCACATAAAAAGCGCGCCGAAAAGAAAGCCTGTCGTTGCCACCAGATAGGCAGGCTGACCGGAGGAAGCCTCTGCACGCTCGATCGCCGGCTGCAAAAGCGACCAGAAGCTCGCCGCGATCATAACACCGGAAGCGAATCCGAGCATAAGATTTAGCGCCTTTTGATTTGGAGATTTAAAAAAGACGACGGTTGCAGCGCCAAGAGCCGTTACGAACCATGTTCCAAGTGTTGCAATCAGCGCCATCAGGACAAAATGATCCATGTCGCACCTCCTGCCTTCAATATATTAATCGACGCAAAAAGAGGTGCCTGTTTCCCCGCCCTTCCGGCCGTATTTTTTACGTCCAACAGGGAAAATTATCTCCTGTTTTCACAAGAATTCAGGGCTTTTTTGTATGTTCTGTCGTATGATATCGATTGGCCTGTCTGCGGTATTCCCCCGGAAGCAGTCCGGTGCTCTTGCGAAACAGCTCCGCAAATCGGCTGGCACTGCGGTATCCCACGGTTTCGGCCACCTGTCCAATGGGCAGCTCCGTCTGTGCCAGCAGCCGCTCTGCATGGCTCATGCGCCGCTGTTGAATATAGTCCGTAATGGTGCAGCCATGGCATTGCCGGAAAACGTGTTTCAGTTTTGTCGTACCCATGCACGCAATGCGTGTCAGCTGCTCCTGTGAGATATCGTGTACATAGTGGTCATTGATGTATGCAGTGACACACCTGATCTGTTGCCGGTCTGCCGCTGATACCGCCTTTTCCATCGCCGCACGTGCACGTCCGCGCTCCACCACCAGCGATACGGCCTCCGCCGCTTTCGCCTCATAAAACAATTTGGCTGCAATGCCCTCACCGCGGTAGTTTTTTACCTGTTCCAGCAGACGCACCATCTCCGGAAAATGATCGGTCTGATCCACCGCGCGGAATGCCTCCAGCGGATGGACATATTCCTCTGGATACTGTTCCCGGAGCCGTGTCTCATAGTAGGACGGGGTGATCTCAATGCCGACGCTGGTAATGGGAATGTTTTTGTGAATCAGCACCCGATACGGCTCCATACCGCCCAAAAAGGTCTTCACACATCCGGCAGACAGCCGCCGGTGCGGATACAGCTCCTCGCCGGAAATGGATTCATAATAGGTGACAGAGAGGCATGATGGGATGTGAAACTCCAGAAAGGAATCCTCATTGAAATAAAAATCGTGGATCTTAATGGTAAACAGATCACGCTGCCCATAGGTCCAGTAATATCCTTCCCCCTGCTCCCGGTCTATGCGCCAGCACAGGCCGTTGGGGCCGAACCGGTGATTCTCCGGCTGCGGCACAAAACCATATTCCCGGAGGGCAGGTCCATAGATATCTTGGATCACATCGCGCATTGTTCTCACCTCCCATTGCCACGATTCGCCGCTGTTTTATCAGGAAAGGACGAAGGTCGCTCCATCTCCTTGAAAAGCCCGATAAAAGCACATATGCTGTTATCAGGTTAGCTATAGCTAATATTATTTTAGCACAGCGCCCTGCATCCGTCAATGCGGGGTGGGATTCCAAAGGAGTGATATCTTTGAAACAAAAAACGCAAAATCCGCTTTTCCTACTGCTTCAATGGGCGGGGCCAGACAGAAAATGGCTCATCCTGTCTGTCCTGTGCGCGTTCAGCAGCGGTGTATTTACCGTGACATCTTATGTCGGCCTATACCGGCTGATGGATGCCGTTCTGGCTGGGCGGTGTACGCGGGAGGTCATCGCCGCCAACGCTCTGTTGATTACCGGCGGCACCGTGGTGCGTCTGGTGCTGTTGGCATGCTCCGGCGTACTGTCGCACAAAGGCGCTTATGGCGCGCTGTTCCGCGTGCGGTGTATGGTGACAGAGCATCTGGCAAAGGTCCCGCTCGGCGCACTGGATGAGCGCAGCACCGGCGATGTGAAAACCGTGCTCAACGAGGATATTGAAAAGCTGGAGCTGTGCCTGGCACACACGCTGCCGGAGCTGGTAGAATATCTCACCGGTCCGATCGTGATTTTCGTGTATCTGCTGACGGTAAACGCCCCGCTTGCGCTGGTATCCCTGCTCCCGCTTCCGCTGGCGTTTCTGGTCATGGCAGTGATCTTCCGCAGGATGTCCGGTGTCATGGATCGGGTAAACACATCTCTTGCGGCGTTTAATTCGGTCATGATCGAATACATCAGCGGAATGCGGCTCATCAAGGCATACAACATGGGCAGCAAATCGTTCAAAAAGTTCTCCGACGCCATCCATGAAGAGAATGACATCTGGAATGAAATCACCCACAAGACCGCCCCGCCCTATGCAGTTTTCCTGATTCTGGTCGAATGCGGGATGCTGCTGATGATTCCGCTTGGCGGGCTGCTGTTTCTGCGCGGCTCTGTCACCGCCAGCGTGTTCCTGCTGTTTGCCTATGTGGGCGGGATGTATCTGACAGAGATCCTTCCATTGCAAAAGATGGGAACGACCTTCGCGCAGGCGCTCAACGGCGTCACCAAGGCAAAGGAAATCCTCGATCTTCCGGTATTCGAGGGCGGCGGTGACTTCCCGGAAAAGCACGATATCGAGCTGCGCAATGTGCGGTTTTCCTACGACGGGAAAACAGATGTTCTGCATGATTGCAGCTTCCATCTTGCTGAGGGCGAAAAAGCTGCGCTGGTGGGCATCTCGGGCGCCGGAAAGAGCACGGTGGTCCAGCTCATTTCCCGCTTCTACGATGTGCAGGAGGGTGAAGTCCTGATCGGCGGTAAAAATGTCAGGCAGATCAACTACGAGGCACTGCTGCAAAATATCTCTATTGTATTCCAAAACACCTTCCTCACCCGCGATTCCGTGCTGGAAAACATCCGGATGGGCTGCAATGCCACACTGGAACAGGTGCGCGCCGCGGCAAAGGAAGCGCAGATCGACGACTTCATCATGTCCCTGCCAAACGGCTATGACACAAAGGTCGGCAGCTTCGGCTCGCGCTTTTCCGGCGGCGAACGGCAGCGCATCGCCATTGCGCGGGCGATTTTAAAAAATGCACCTATCCTGATTTTGGACGAGGCCACTTCCGCCGCAGACCCGGAGAACCAGGTCGAGATCGACCGGGCGATCACCAACCTGTGCCGCGGCAAGACTGTCCTCATCGTAGCGCATCGCCTAGGCGTCATCAAAACGTGTGACTGCGTGGCAGTTGTGGAAAACCATACCATTTCCTGCTGCGGTACGCATGAGGAGATACGTACAAAAAATGCCTATTACCGCAATGCATGGGCGGATTATGCAGCAGCCCGTGAGATCACCTACTCTCTGAAAGGAGGCGCCACCCATGAAACCTGAATCCCCTTTCCGCAAAAACCGTGCCTTTTATCTGGGTATTGTACTGACCGTCGTGGAAGGTCTGCTGTCCGGCTGCAGCTACCTTTCCATCTATCTGGTGTTGCAGCTGCTGCAAAACAACACTGCCACACGTCACGCAATTCTACAGATCGCAGCAATGCTTGCAGTCATTTTCGTACTGCGGCTGTTGATCTACAGCACCGGCTATGTAAAGGTACAGATCGGCGGCGCGGCAGTTTCTATGCGGCTGCGCCTGTTTCTGGGCGATAAGTTGAAAAAGATCCCCCTTTCCCGCTTTACACAGGGGCAGGTGGGACAATACGTCAATATCATGACTGCCGACGTGAACAACTATGAGAAGATTCTGACACACGACTCCGGAAACATTGCAAAAAATGTCACTCTGTCCATCATGCTGGTGCTCTTTGTATGCCATACCTATCTGCCTGCCGGTCTGATCCTGCTGGCAGCGAATCTCCTGCTGATCCCCAATCTGTGGCTGTCCTTCCGCATTGTAAAAAAATACGGGACTGCAAGAAATACGATCTGCGCTGAAGCAGTCAGCAGCATCGTGGAATACGTTTCCGGCATTCAGACCTTCCGCGCCTACGGTGTAGGCGGCACAAAAAACAAGGCTATCACACAGGCGATGAAGGCATTCAGCGATGTCAGCTATCAATACGAAGCCAAGGGTATCCCGGTGGGCTTTGGCTTCAATATCCTCAACTGGATCACGGTCCCTCTTGTAATGTGGATCGCCGCCGTGCCGTGGGAAGCAGGGCGCCTGAGCAGTGTGGATTACCTTATGGTCTGCATGTTGCCCATCCTTCTGACCAAGCTGATCGCTACTATTTCTATTGATCTGTTCAGCTGGAAAAACCTGATGATCTCCAAACGGAATATCCAAAAAGCAGCAGAGGAACCGGAAGAGGCCGGTCACGATTTGCCGCTTACAGTACCATCCTACGACATCGCCTTCCATCATGTACATTTCTCCTATGTTCCCGGCGAGCCTGTATTGAAGGATGTGTCCTTCCGTGCACAAAACCAAACACTCACTGCTATTGTAGGCGATTCCGGCTCCGGAAAATCCACGATTTTAAACCTCATCGCCAAATATTACAATGCAGACAGCGGCACAATCCAGATCGGCGGCAGGGATATCTCGGATATTTCCGCCGAGCGGGTGCTGGAACAAATTTCAATGGTGGATCAGGACATTTTCCTCTTCCATGACACGATACGGGAGAATATTCGCCACGCCCGCCCCAATGCCACGGATGAAGAGGTAGAAGCCGCCTGCCGCGCTGCAAACTGCGACAGCTTCATTGAGAAAATGGAGCATGGGTATGACACAGAGATCGGTGAGAACGGCAGCCTGATCTCCGGCGGTGAGCGGCAGCGGCTGTCCATTGCACGGGCGATCCTGAAAAACAGCCCGATCCTGCTGCTCGACGAAGCCACCGCCAATCTGGACATAGAAAACGAGCTGAAGGTAAAACAGGCAATTTCCAACCTGCTCCGAGAGAAAAAGACAGTTATCATGATCGCACACACTTTGTCCATTGTAAAAAATGCAGACCAAATTGTTGTCGTCTCAAATGGAACGATTGCAGAGACTGGAACGCATGCGGAGCTGCTGCAAAAAAACGGAAAATACGCGGCTATGTGGAAGGCAGAACGTCAATTGACAGCATAGTAAAAGATAATCAGCGAATGCAGTGCGGCTGGAAGAATATTTATCGTTGTAAATGGTCGAAAAAAGTGGTATTATAACATTGTTTGACAAAACAACAAGTCCGAGAGTGTCGTACGATTCTCCAAGCGTGTTGTTTTGAACTATTTTAAGAAAAGGGGACGTATATGAAAAGCCTTTTGAAGAAATGGAATGATACCAGCCTGATCCTGCGTATTGTAGTTGGTTTGATCATTGGTATCATTCTGGCGCTCGTCGTACCGCAGGCAACTGCGATTTCCATTTTGGGAACGATTTTTGTTGGCGCGTTGAAAGCCATTGCACCGATTCTGGTCTTCGTGCTGGTCATGAGCTCACTGGCACAGGCAACAGAGGGCATTGGCAAACGCTTCCGTACCGTTATCTTCCTGTACATGCTGAGCACATTGCTGGCAGCGGTAGTCGCAGTATTTGCGAGCTTCGCCTTCCCGGTAACGCTGAAGCTGGCTGAGTCGACGACGGATACCGTACCGCCAAGCGGTATTGCAGAGGTATTTACCAATCTGCTCAACAATGTTGTTGCCAATCCGATCGATTCACTTGCGAACGCAAACTATGTAGGTATCCTGGCATGGTCGGTCATCCTGGGTCTTGCCCTGAAAAAACTGGCCTCCGCACATACCAAGGAAGCATTAAAGGATTTCTCCGACGCCGTATCGCAGGCTGTCCGCTGGATCATCAATCTGGCGCCGTTCGGCATTTTGGGTCTGGTATTTACCTCAGTTTCGCAAAATGGCTTGAGCATATTTAAGGATTACGGCAAACTGCTGGTGCTGCTGGTCGGCTGTATGCTGGCGGTAGCTTTGATCGTCGATCCTCTGATCGCAGCGATCTGCCTACATCGCAATCCATACCCGCTGGTTCTGCGCTGCTTTAAGGAAAGCGGTGTTACTGCATTCTTTACCCGCAGCTCTGCGGCAAATATCCCGGTCAATATGGCACTGTGCGACCGCCTCGGATTGGATAAGAATGTCTATTCTGTTTCTATCCCGCTCGGTGCAACGATCAATATGGACGGCGCTGCCATTACGATCACTGTCATGACACTAGCCGCAGCCAATACGCTGGGCGTCAACGTCAGCATCCCGACCGCAATCATCCTCAGCCTTCTGGCAACGGTTGCTGCATGCGGTGCATCCGGCGTAGCAGGTGGTTCCCTGCTGTTGATCCCGATGGCATGCTCCCTGTTTGGCATCAGCAATGATATTGCAATGCAGGTCGTAGGCGTTGGCTTTATCATCGGTGTTGTCCAGGATTCGTTTGAAACTGCGATCAACTCCTCCGGCGATGTCCTCTTTGCAGCAACGGCTGAGTTCCGTGAGTGGATCAAGGAAGGACGAGAAGTAAAATTCTGATTCGATTCAGATATATTTGCACAGCGAAGCCCTCTGCCAAAATGGCAGAGGGCTTTTATCATACCTCTCTTCGCATCCTGCGTCCCAGCCACGCAAAATACACCACACATAGGGTAATCTGCACCACTGTTGAACACGGAGTTGCAAGTCCGATATGGAACAGTGAAACCGGTTCCAGATGGCTCATCATCCATGACACCGGAATGCGCACGCAGAACGCGCCGATGATCCCCTGCGCCATGACAAAGCTGGTCTTGCCGCAGCCATTGAAATAACCGAGAAAACAAAACAGAAATGGCGTCAGCAAGGAGTCTATTGCATATGCCTTGAGATAATCCGCGCTGGCGGCAATGACCTCCATATCCTTTGCAAAAATATTTGCCAGCATATCACCGTGGAAGAAGGACAGATAGGCAAGGACGGCGCAGATCAGGAATGAGGTAAGCATTCCATAAAGCATCGCCCGACGGGCGCGTCCGGGCTTTTGTGCACCGATGTTCTGTGCGACAAAGGCAGACAGCGACTGCATATAGGCGGACGGCACCAGCATGATAAACACACACAGCTTTTCCGCAACACCGATGCCGGCAGAGGCAATCACGCCCAGGCTGTTGACGATCGCAAGAATGACAAGAAAGGAAATACTGACAAGCAGGTCCTGTAACGCAATCGGCAGACCAAGCAGGAATATCCGCCTGAGCAGCATCTTATGCGGGCGGATATTCTTTAGGGAAAAAGCAAAGGGCAAGCCGCCGCGCCGCCGGATAATCAGCAGGCACAGCACCACACTGATCGCCTGCGCCAGTATCGTTGCCAGCGCAGCGCCGGAGGCTGCCATATCCAAAACGGCAACGAACAGCAGGTCGCCGAGAATATTAAAAACACAGGCAATGCCCACTGCCAGCAGCGGCGTTTTGGAATCTCCCATACCGCGAAAAATGCTTCCCAACACATTATATGCCACAATAAATACAGCGCCGCACATACAGATACGCACATACTGTACTGTTTTTGCAAATGCCTCCGCCGGCGCCTGCATCAGTGTGCATACCGGAGAAGCAAAGGCGACCAGCGTGACAGTAAGTACGACAGCCACCATCAAAAACAGGCAGACTGCACTGCCGATGACATCCCCGGCTTCTGCCTCGCGCTGTTGCCCCAACTTCTGCCCGAGCAGGATGGTCGTTCCCATAGCAAGCCCGGTAATGACAGCTGTAATTGTCTGTAAAATCTGGCTACCGGTAGAAACTGCAGAAACATCTGCTGCTGTTCCGAACCAGCCGACGACCAGCAGATCAACTGCACCATACATCGCCTGTAGGCACAGAGCGAACAGGACAGGAATAGAAAATCGCAAAAGCGGGTGCAGGATGCTTCCCTCCGTAAAGGCTTTGGTCTGTTCCATTGTTTTTCCCTCCAAAGATGTCTTCAGGTTCCATGAAAAAAGCTGGATAACACAACAGGTATCTCAACCTGCCATCTTATCCAGCAAGACTACTTGCAATGCAATTTATCCTCTGATAAACGTATTTCAGTATAACAAACGGACGCGGATATTGTCAACTGTTTTGTGCTGCAGCTGTGCGCTTCTCCAGCTGCTTTTCCAGCCATCGGCTGATATCTCCATATACCGCTTCCTTATTTATTTCATTCAGGATCTCATGGCGGCTGCCTTTATAAAAGATCACATCAATATCCCGGCAGCCGGCAGCACGATAACCGCCTGCAATTTTCTTAACACCAATACCATAGTTTCCCGCCGGGTCGGCATCCCCGGAGAGGAATAGCAACGGAAGTGCGCTTGGCGTCTGGCGGATGGTATTCATCCGGTTGCATTTCTGCTCCAAATAAAACAAATCACGGAAGCCTGATGCGGTAAAAATAAAATTGCACTTGGAATCTGACTGATACAGCGAAACGACCGAGTGGTCACGGGTCAGCCAATCAAACGGCGTCCGGCAATCCGGAATGCGGGCAGTAAAGCGTCCGAAAACCATGTTGTTGAGCACGCTGCTGCGGTACATCGGGCCATGGGAACGAATCACGGAATTGGCCAGCTGGATGCCAAAGCCTGCCATCGCAGTCGGTGCAGGCGAACCGCTTAAAACACATCCATCAATTTTATCTCCATATCGTGTGAGATACAGACGTGCAACCATAGAACCCATGGAATGCCCAAGCAGAAAATACGGCAGCTCCGGCCACTGACATTTCATCTTATCTGTCAACGTCGCAACATCATCCACCAATGTACTCCAGCCGTCATGCTGACCAAAAAAGCCCAGCGCACCAGACGGCGGGATGGAAGAACCATGTCCGAGGTGGTCATTGCCGCAGACAATAAAGCCGAGAGAGCACAGATATTTTGCAAATGAGGTATAACGTGTAAAATATTCACACATGCCATGAGAAATTTGCACAATGCCGCGCAACTCAACACCGACCGGACGCAGGATATAATAAGAGATCGATGCGTTGCCACCGGCGCTGGGATAAATATTCTGCGTACAACGGATATCCATGCAGGCTCCCTCCTTTCGGCTGGCAGAATGCTTCTGCTTATATTAATTATATGTTAGTGTGTTATCTATGATATCATATTCTCGACGAAATGAACGCCGGAAAGACAAAAGTTTACAAATGGTTTAAAATATCCTGGGAATGTAAGCAGGCATCGACTTTCCCTCTTGCGCCAAACGCACAGGCAAGGTATAATATAGAAAAACCGGAAGGAGAATGAAGCATGATGGATAAAGAAAACATGGAAGAGCTGGCAGGTGTTATGACGCTTATTAACGAAAACGGCGAAGAGATGGAATACGAATTTGTGGATTCGATCACTTATGACAATGCAGAATATGTTGTTCTGCTGCCGGTGGAAGAGGGAGACTGTGAAGCAGTCATTCTTGCAGTTGAATCTGACGGCGACATGGAAAATTATGTTGCCATTGACGACGAGGATATTCTTACCGCTGTGTATGAGATTTTCAAAGAACGTTTTTCAGACCAGCTGGATTTTGCGGACTAAAAATCCAATTTTGTCACAAAACAAATGCTGGAAATGGTTTTTATAACCGTTTCCGGCATTTTTATCACCCGGATGCAGTTTGTTACATACTGTATCCGGGTGATTTTTTATTGGTTAGGATCGCCTGTGTACATATGCTTTTCGAAAAGACTGGAAATACTAGCAGCAAACCGTTATAACGTCATCAAAAGAAGGAGGAAATTCTGTGCAGACAAAAAATGAAATCAAAGCGTACATCGTCCGGACAGGTATGACCATGAGCAATGTCGTAAAACTACTTGCAGACGAATATGGATGGAGCAGCAGCGTTTCAAATCTATCCGGCAAGCTCAAGCGCAATTCCCTGCGATACAGTGAGGCTGTGGAGCTGGCAAATGTACTGGGCTATGAAATTGTATGGAGAAAGCGCAAGGGAGGTCGTCAACATCGCCACGAATAATATATACGGTTATATCCGGGTCAGCACCAAGGAGCAAAACGAAGACCGACAGCTCATCGCCCTGCAGGAGATTGCGGTCCCGGAGTGCAATATCTTTATGGATAAACAATCCGGTAAGGATTTCAAACGTCCACAATACAAAAAGCTCCTGCGGAAAATAAAAAAAGACGACCTGCTGTATATCAAAAGCATTGACCGTCTGGGACGTAATTATGAAGAGATCCTGGAACAATGGCGGGTACTTACCAAGGAAAAGGGCATTGATATCGTAGTGCTGGATATGCCCCTGCTGGACACCCGCCGAGGTAAGGATCTGATGGGCACCTTCCTCTCCGACATCGTTTTGCAGGTGTTATCCTTCGTAGCGGAAAACGAGCGTTCCAACATTCGTCAGCGGCAGGCAGAGGGCATCGCGGCAGCAAAAGCCAGAGGCGTGCGCTTCGGCAGACCGATTGCTCCCCTACCGGACAGCTTCTATCCTGCCTATCTCCAATGGAAGGCCGGTAAAATCACAGGAACAGCTGCTGCACAGGAATGCGGTATGCCGCTCTCTACCTTCCGCTATCGCGTAAAAAATTATGAAAACTCTCAGCTTTTATGAGCAATTAGGGTATGTCTGACAAAGGAAGTCCCAAATATTGAACGAAATCTTTATATGATGATATGACAGCAGATAAACCGTGCTTTCGCAGCAGCATTCCTGAAAAGATCATCGGTCACATACGTGTCATTCATTCCAAAATCTCCTTCGTATTCATTTATTTGTTCCTTTGTTTGCTTCCAACTTTCTCTGATTGATTCTGACAGATTTTGCATTTTTAGGTAAATTCAAGAAAAAGGTGATTTTATTTAAACGCAAAAAAATGTACAAAAACCCCGTAAAACCAAAGATAAATGATTTTACGGGGCTAAAACTATGGAGCAGGTAACGGGAATCGAACCCGCTTATTCAGCTTGGGAAGCCGAATTACCATGCTCTAAAACGCGCCTATAAAATCAAAATATCCTGCGCAGAATCTAAAAAAGTAGGGGTAATATTTTGGAAAAAGTTCTCGTTTTTAATTAGCTTATTTATCACTTCCCGCCTTACTTCCCACAGCTTCTAAACTTCCCTTCCGGCGCACAGAGAGTGCATTGATACGCAGAGCGGCATCATTAAGCGCTTCGTCGCTAGTATGCGTGTAAATACGGGACGTAACACTTATATCAGAATGCCCCATCAATTCTTTAGCGACGTTAATAGGCACACCAGCAGCCTGCAAATCTGTGCAATATGTATGTCGCAAGCAATACGGCGTAAAATCATCCGCAAGCGTACTCTCAACAATCGCATTGCGATATAACATCGCGCCGTTGTTCATATCCATAATACGCTTCAGAGAGTTCCAGACGGAACGCTGCCCGCCATCACGCACAATGTCGCCGCGCAACGTGGTAATGATATAGTCAAAAGGCTTCAATTTGTCCCACCATTCCCACTGATTCAGGAAGTCCCACATAGTTTCTGGTATCGGAACATCTCGCACGCCACTTTCCGTCTTTGTCGATTTAATTTCACCGGTATAACGATCGACAGCCTTTGTTACATGCAGGATATTACCATTCATAAGATCGATTTTCTGTACAGCTGCTGCCTCTGATGGGCGCAAGCCGCACAATAATTGCAACATTACCCAGCATCCGCCTCTGTGCTGTAAAGCGGCGTCGGTCAGCAATTCACGTTCCTCTTCAGTGATTGCACGCCGCCGCTTTTCTTTTGTCAATTTCGGCAGCACAATGCTATCAGCTGGATTATCTGCAAGCAGTTTATTTTGACAAGCAGCACGAAAAATCTGATTCGTAAGCTGCATGATTTTCCGTCCGTATGCCTCGCTACACGACAATTCATTCAGCATAGCCTGCAAATGCACGGACCGGACATTGCGCAACCGCATCGTACCAATAGCAGGCAAAATATGCGTGTCTATCATACTCTGCTTGTTCGCCAGTTCTTTCGGCGATAATCTGGGTACAACATACGTATTGAACCAACGCTTTGTCCATGCAGATACAGTCATACTGCTGTCTACAACACCAGTATCGATCTCGGCAAACTTCCGCTGCACCTTTTCGCGCAAATCTTTCTTGGTTCTTGCATGAATGTCATAGCGTACACCTTTGTACACGCCACGTTCCCGATACAATCCCATGTGTTTAGCCATATGAAATTTTCTCCCTTCATATTTACTTTTGATTTCAAATGTAGTAAGATGAAGGGGCAGACCTAAAGTCAAAAAAATCTGCTGCCCCTTATGGGGTGTCCCGCTCCGGTGTTGGTAGCACTGGGGCGGGTTTTCTTTTAAATTTTGTTAATTTTGCTTGCCATATCTCGAATCCATTGCGGAGCGTCTTCATGCAATATAATCTCCCCGTTGCGATAGATAGCAACTTCAGCAAACCCATTATCGTTGTCGAAAAAAGTAGCTTCATCACAGTAAGGAAGGACATTTGCAAGACTTTCAATCCGTCTCTCATAACGACGCAATACATCGCTATCAGGAATAGAATGGCCTCCTTTCCGAACACGGTTTGCAATGCGCTCAATGCTGTCGTCTGCGCTGTTCAGACCGACATAATACATACGGATATAATAACCGTCTTCCCGCGCTCTGCGAACGGTCTGAACGGTTCTATGACCGGACAACGTGGTTTCCTGCGTGAAACAAACGCCACGCTTTAAGCAATCGTTGATCTTTCGGATCGCAATCCGACCAGCTAAAATGTTGTTGCCGTCATTCGCGGCAGCGATCTTGTCTACATCAATAATCGTGCCCAGATCGGTCATTCGATTTTTGAGAACGCCGGTCAAGCTACTCTTCCCTGTGCCGTTGACACCGGCGATAATTGTATATGCTTTCAAGAAGAAATGCCTCCTATCTCCCTGCACGCATGTGCGGGACTTTTTCTTTTCAATTACGCTTCAACGTGGTATAATTAAAATAATATAACAATAATTCCGATATAATGGAGGTGTTATGATGGACAATAATATTTATGCGTTTACGACAAATGATGCTTTAGCAGTCGAATCAATGCTAAAAGACAATCAATCTATTAAAGTATATAACCAATTTTGTGTCTTTTCAGATACAGATGATATTGCTATATGTTTTTACAATAACAGCCAATCTCAACGTTCCGGCGCTATATTTAAATTCGATGCTAAAGGCATCTTAGCTCTCATATCAATGATCGGAGCATGTACACATGACATGGCGTCTGAACAATGGAGCAAAAAGTCACTCCATTATAAAGACGGTGCAGCATGGTATGAATGATGTGCTACATTGAAAACATAACAGTACAACCGCACTTTGGGCAACACTTCAATTCGGCCGGAACATACTTGATAATCTGCTTACCCGAACATTCCCTCGGATATCTATAGCAATAATATGTACCCGGCGGTACAACCTGGGGTTTATTTCCAGAAATATAGTAGACTTTCAAAATATTCTCCTTTACATAATCTAATCTTACTTCTGCCCCTGCACATATGTGCGGGGCTTTCTTTTTTTCAGACCATTTTGCGAAAGTCGTAAATAGTTCTATTCAGTCCTGCTTTTCTTCTCTTAATGAAAATGTACGGTTCAGAAGTCCATCGATATGTTCATAGAGAGAAGGCTTGATCGTCGCAGTCATCGGAGCAAGCATAAAATCAATCCCTTCTCTACGCGCCAATTTTGCTGCCGGAACAAAGTCGCTATCGCCAGAAATAAGAATGATTTGATCAACCAGATGTTTGTAGGATAAAGAAGCTATGTCGATACCTATTTTCATATCAACACCTTTTTGTTCAACTTTTAGCATAAAATCTTTTTCTTCTAAATCTTCTATTTTTACTCCCCCACGACATAATCTTTTTATAATATCAGGTCTGATAGTATAATGGGCTTGACCATCAGCCAATGCCCCCATCCTCAGCGCAACCTTTCGTTTAGCTTTTAGTGCAGTGAAAAAATCAACTGTCCATGCATATAAATCCGTCTTACTAAAATCAATTTGCTGTTGAAGAAATGGATGGTAAATCTTTTTCTCCATTGGCGGACAATCGTAATAGAAAATTCGATACAATTCACGATCTTCGTGTTTGTCACTCAGTAATCGCATGCAATAATCAAACAGTTCATCAGCCCGCTCGGTTCCAGTCTTATCACCCCAATGGTATTGAGCACGACGACGATAAAATCCACCATCAACTAAGATAGCAGTTTTGACAACTGCTCTATGCGTTTTTCTTCCCATACACCCTCCGTAATTTCAAATAAAAAGCCCTTGGGTTCGGCCTTTCCCTGATATTGGGAGGCTTACTGCCAAGGGCGTATTAACGGTCTCACAATGTGTGACACTTATTATAATATACCCTTGGAACAAAAATGTCAATCTGTTTTATATAATTTGGTTCCGTTTTCTTTTGCCCTGCACATATGTGCGGGGGATTTTACTTTTTCGAACCATTTTGCGAAATCCCGCAAAATGGTTTTTTATTGCGTTATTTTATGTAAGTAATCACAATGATAACTCATAACCTGCTTGAAATTTGACTTACATACA
>JAUNWG010000051.1 GCA_030540435.1 Eubacteriales bacterium | reverse complement strand
TTCGTTGCTAAATGAAGCTATTTCCATCGATTAAATACGATTGTTTTCGCCCCATTCACACATTCCGTCAAGTATTGGTATGAGGGATTTCCCGCGTTCTGTCAGACTATATTCGACCTTCGGCGGGATTTGAGGATATTCCTCCCTGTGTATCAGTTGATCTGCTTCCAGTTCCTTTAGTGTTGAGCTTAAAGTCTTATACGAGATTTCTCCTATATATCGTTTCATTTCATTAAAACGAACGACGCCGAAATTCATAAGTGTATAAAGAATCGTCATTTTATATTTGCCGTTGATTAGCGATAATGTATAGCTGAAACCGGTGTTCCCCAAACATTCTTTTGAAATGCATCTATCGTCCATATTACACTCTCCTTTGGGTTAGTATCAAATCTATATGTAAGTATCGCACTTTAATGTGCGTATTTGTTTTTTCTCCTATTCTTTGCTATACAACCGTAAGGTATTGCGGCTGCATATGTATGTGAAGGGAAAGACATGTACTAGACAAACGAACGGCGTTCGTTTATAATATAAACAGAATGTAAGGATGAGGTGAAGTAATGGCTCGTAAAGGATTGACAAAAGAAATTATTTTATCAACAGCAGTCGAATTGCTGGAAGAAAACGGTTATGAAGATTTTTCCATGCGTGAGTTGGCCGCTGCCTTGAGGGTGCAGGTTTCCTCTCTCTATAATCATGTGAAAAACATTGAAGAATTATATACTGAAATTGGAAAGCTGACTGTACAGAGATTTCAGAATATGCAGTCGCCACAGATAGAGGGACAAACGCCCGAAGCAATGCTTGGCGATTTAGCCGATACATTTCGTGTATTTGTAAGGGAAAATAAAGAATTATACCGGATTATGATCGCTACAGATTGCAGGCTGATGTCAGAGATTGATCGTCAATTTCAACATGCGTTGGTACCATTTGGATTAGATGAAAATGAGCGAATATACTGGGGAAAAACTTTGCTTAGTTTATTGTATGGTTTTGTATTTCAGGAAAGCCTGATACATTCCTTGCAACCGAAAAATATTGCTGATCATAGCTTTTCGGTTGCAATGCAGTGCTTTTTCGATGGATTCCATACAGCACTTGGAGACAAAAAGAAGAGGTCTGCGACATGAGCAAAAAACAATTGGCGTTTCTTTGGGGGTTATTATTTGTCGGTGTTATGATCGTATGTTTTATCATCGTAGTCATATTGAACCGAACGACAAAGGATAGCTTTCGGATTGGCGCAACATATATGACGATGAATAATCCGTTTTATAGTGTAATTGATGAAGAATTGCAGCTCATGATTGAAAGTCAGGGCGATACGTTATTGACACGTGATCCGGCACTCAGTCAGGAAAAACAAAACGAACAGATTCATGATTTGCTGGAAGAGGGAATTGATATTTTGGTTGTCAATCCCGTAGATTATCGCCAGATTCAGCCTGCTTTACAGGAAGCAAAAACGAAGCATGTCCCGGTAGTCGTTGTTGACTCACAGATTTCCGAACCTGATTTAGCAGCATGTACCATTGTATCAGATAATTATGGTGCAGGTGTATTGTGTGCGGAGCACTTAATGCATACGAGAGATTTTGCACAGATTATATTGCTGGAGCATCCGGAAGCACAGTCGGCGGTTGATCGCATTCAGGGATTTCGTGATACACTGCAAGGACATGAGGACTATGCAATCATTGGAGAGGTTGATAGTCAGGGTCAGTTGGAAATTGCTATGCCGGGTGTGAGTGCTTTGTTGGAGCAACATAAAACAATTGATGTTGTTATGGCGCTGAATGATCCGTCAGCGCTTGGTGCAATTGCAGCATTGGAAGAGCATGGAAGATTAAATCGGGCATTGGTATATGGCGTAGATGGCGCGCCGGAAGCGAAAAACATGATAAAAGAAGGTTCTATGACTGCAACCGTTGCACAGTCTCCGATTCAAATTGGACAGACTACCGCACAGGTTGTATATCAGATTTTGAATGGTCAGGAATATCAGCGTGAAATTATCGTACCTGTGGAACTGATTACCGCAGACAATGTCGATCAGTTCAGTGCCGACGGATGGCAGTAGGAGGTTGAGGCAATGCGCGTTTACAATATGCGGGATACCATTCGCCACAGTATGCTGCTGCTCAACTTCGCAATCGTTCTTTTATTATCCGTTGTTTTTGTGTTTACGCCATCCTTTGTTGCAAGAAGGGGAGCCGGACTGGATTTTTTGCAGGACTTGGATCATCTTCCGGCACAGCCCTGGTCAATCGGACTGGCAGTGGTTGGCATATTTATATTGATTGTTGTTAGCATTATTTATCGTGAAAAAGGAATGGAATGGAAGGAGCAAAATAAGCTTGCGGTGTATTGGCTGGAGCCGACACTGGGGCTAATCATTATTTTGACACTGCATTTGGATTATAATGGATTGCTGCTGCTCATTGTTGTTGATTTAATTGATACAATGAAGATCAGGGGAAGAATGTTTTTCCTGAGTGCAATGATTGTGCTGTATCTGTTAACGAGCCTTGACGTATTGCGTTCGATGCTCGGTATGGTATCTGTTACAGATTACTTTATCTGTTATGATATGCAGACCCGGCAGTTCATGCAGAGTACGGTTGGATTGCTGAGCGCGCTCAATTCTATTTTGTTTATTGGATATATGGTATTGCTGTTCAGTCAGAAAACAGAAGAGAATACAGCAATCCGCCATTTAAATTATGAATTGGAGCATGTGAATGACCGGTTGTCCGTTATGAATGAACAGCTCAAGGCGTATGCGGCAGAAAGTGAACGTATGGCGGAAACGCGGGAACGTAACCGTCTGGCAAGAGAGATTCATGATACATTGGGACATGCACTGACGGGCATTACAGCAGGTGCGGACGCCTGCTTGCAGATGATGGAGGTTTCGCCGGATATGGCGAAAAAACAGATGGAGGTCATCGCGGCAACAGCTCGTCAGGGAATGAGCGAGGTGCGGCGTTCTGTCAAAGCGTTGCGTCCGGATGCATTGGAACGGTTTGAACTGGAAGTGGCATTAAAGAAGCTATGTACGGAAATGCAGCAAACGTCCCATGCTGTCATAGACTTACAGATTGAAACAGAGAACCTTCGATTGTCTCCGGATGAAGAGGATACGGTATATCGTACGATACAGGAGGGCATTACAAATGCAATCCGGCATGGGCTGGCAACAGCAGTATGGATTAAGCTTTCCTGTGAGGAACGGCGGTTAAAGATTACCGTGCAGGACAACGGTACAGGCTGCACGATCGTCAATCCGGGATTTGGACTGCGGCATATGCGGGAACGATTGAATTTATTAAATGGTACGTTAAAATGGAATGGAGATCATGGCTTTCGGATTGAGGCTGTCATTCCGTTGAGATGGGGAGATGAAGTATGATACGGGTTTTAATTGCAGATGATCAAGAATTGATTCGTCAAAGCTTAAGCTATGTGTTGGATGCAGAAAGTGATATCACAATGGTAGGGGCAGCAACCAATGGACGGGAAGCGATTGAAATTGTGCGAAAAGAACGTCCAGATGTTGTGCTGCTGGATATTCGGATGCCGGAAGTCGATGGTGTAGAATGTACACGATTGATAAAAAGTGCGTATCCGCACATTAAAGTGATTATTTTAACCACCTTTGATGATGATGAATATGTATTTGGGGCGCTGCGGTACGGTGCATCCGGTTATCTGCTCAAAGGTGTTTCTGTTGCACAGCTGGCGAATGCAGTGCGTGAGGTAGTACGCGGCGGTTCCATTATTACACCGGATGTTATGTCAAAGGCATTGGAAATGTTTGCGCGTATGGCAAGAGGAAATATGCAGATTACCATTGACAGCAAACAGACAAACGATTTAAAGGAAAACGAATGGCGTATTATCCGCGAGGTTGGCTGCGGCTTATCCAATAAGGAAATTGCAGCGGAGCTATGTATGTCAGAGGGTACTGTGCGCAATTACTTAAGCAGTATCCTGAGCAAGCTGGACTTGCGTGACCGGACACAGCTGGCCATCTGGTCCGTTCAGACAGGGACGGCGGGAAATCCCTATGAGGGAAGCGAATGAAACGGGATATGTTCAAACGGCTGTTGGCAGGTATTTTGATGACAGCATTTTGCTTGGGGGCTGTTGTTGTCGGCAGTACGAAAAAGACCGTGCTCACCATCGGAATTGTTGCAGGCAGTTACTGGGATGCGCCGAACAACAACTGCTATAAGATAATGGATGATGCCATTGAACGTTTTGAACAACAGCATCCCAATGTCAGCATTGAATATACCAGCGGCATTTTAAAACGCGATTACGCGGAATGGCTGGGAGATCAATATCTTTTGGGAAAAGAACCGGATGTTTTCATAGTACTTCCGGAGGACTTTGGTATGCTTTGCCAGCTGGATGCATTGGAACCGCTGGATGCCTTTATAGAACAGGATGATACGGTTTCAAGGGCTGCGTTTTATGATGCGGCGCTTGCAAGCGGCATGGAGAATGCAAGGCAGTATGCCTTGCCATATGAATGTGTACCAACGTTGATGTTTGTCAATAAGACGCTTTTGGAACAGGAGGGAATTTCTGTTCCGGAAAATAATTGGACATGGGATGATTTTTATCATATTTGTGCGCAGGTTACACGGGACATAGATGGTGATGGCACATTTGACCAGTTCGGAAGCTATGGCTACAGCTGGCGGGATGCATTGATTTCCAATGGAGCCGCATTGTTTTCCGATGATGGGATGTATTGCCAGCTTGGAGAACCGCAGGCGGTAGAAGCAATTGCTTTTGAACAGAAGCTGGAAAAACTGTATCAGGGGTGTGATATTACATCCATCAGCTTTGATGAAGGAAAGGTAGCCTTCCGCCCATTTTTATTTTCTGATTATCGTACCTATCAACCATATCCGTGGCGCATCAAAAAATATTCTGACTTTGCATGGGATTGTATTCAGATGCCCAGAGGTCCTTCCGGTGGAAACAGTTCGGAGCTGAGTACACTGATGATGGGGATCGGGAGCCGATCCCATCATAAAAGACTGGCATGGGAATTTTTAAAGGAAATGACCTGCTCGGAACAAACACAGAAGATGCTGTTTACGGATTCCCACGGTGTTTCTGCACTTCGCCGTGTCACACAGTCGGAACAGACACAGGAAATTTTACGTCAGGATACACCGGGCGACAGCCAGCTGGGACTGGAGATTCTGCCGGATGCAATGGAACAGGCAATTGCCGCACCGCATTTTCAACAGTATGATCAGGCATTGGCACTTGCGAATGGGCTGATTGAAACAGCCATGCAGGATGAAAATAATCTGGAATTACAGCTTCTGCGTGCGCAAAGAGAAATTGATCAATATTTACAAAACTGAATTGTGCTAAACGATATGGATGAGGAATCATCTGTATCGTTTTTTTTGCCCTTTGGTACAAAGTGACAAATGTCATTCGAAATGTGACGGATGTCATTTGACATTGGTGACAAAAAGCAGGTGCCAGAAAAGTTTGAAATTGGTAAACTTGTATCAACAAAAACGAAGAGAGGAGACTAGAGATGAGGTATATCATTCTGGTAAGTCATGGAACCTTCGCACCGGGACTGCACAACGCAATCGGCATGATGCTTGGCAAAAGAGAGGATATTCGTTCCACCAGTCTGAAAGACGGTATGGATACGGAAACCTATAAGGAACATGTCGCAGAGCTGATTGCAGATATCGGAACAGAGGATGAAATTCTGCTGCTGGCAGATATTATCGGCGGCTCTCCGCTGACCAATGCGTTGAATGTCCTGACGGAGAAGGGACTACTTGACAGAACCATTGCAATCGGAGGAATGAATTTCCCAATGGTTATGACGGCAGCGTTTGTGGACGAGGATGCTCCGCTGGCAGAAGCAGTAGAGGAAATCATGGGCGAAGCAAAGGAACAGATCAAGCGCTTTGACCTTGGAAATGATACAGACGACGAGATTTAACAGGGAGGAATTACAAATGTCTATTTCATTTATCCGCGTAGATGACCGCATGATTCATGGTCAGACCTGCACCCGCTGGTCACTGGAATATCCGTGTGACGGACTGATCGCAGTCAATGACCGCGCAGCAACCAATCCGGTATTGAAGGCAGCATATAAGAATGCAAGTGAGAAGAAAACCTTTGTTTGGACGCTGGAGGATTGGCGCAAAAAGTGTGGCAAGGTTCTTGCCAGCAAGGATCGCTATTTCCTGATTACCAAGGACCCGATTACAATGAAGCAGATTTTGGTTGACGATGGCTTTGACCCCGGAGAAGTAAAGACGGTTGTCATCGGTCCGTGCAATGACAGACCGAATGCTACCAAGTTGGGCAATAACCAGTCGATTACGCAGGAAGAGGCTGACGCGCTCGAAGCGATGATGCAGAAGGGCTATGAAGTGGAATTTGCCCTGATTAAGGAAGCAGCGATCGGCAATTGGAAGAAATTCCGCAGCCAGTTCGGCTACTAAGTAGAAGTTCGTGTCATGGACACGATTCTAAATAAATATACAAACCTGAGAGTTTGAAAGAAGAAAGGTAAGGTGAATGGATTATGACGATCCAAATATGGCAGGCTGCTTTATTCGGTCTGTTCGCCTGCTTAGCATCCATGCCTGGTCTGGGCGGCACCGTTCTCGGTAACTATACACTGGGCAGACCACTGGTAGCTGGTTTGGTTGTCGGCTTGATTATGGGCGATGTACAGACAGGCATTTATCTGGGTGCTGCAATTCAGGTCGTTTACATCGCGCTGGTGACACCGGGCGGCACGGTTTCCGCTGATGTACGTGCTATTTCTTACATCGGTATCCCGCTGTCGATGGTAGCAGTACACAGCATGGGTCTTGATCCGGCATCGGCTGCTGGTCAGGCCATGGCTGTAACCCTTGGCTCTGCTGTAGGTACAATTGGTACAGTATTGTTTTACGGCACAGCAACTGTCAATCTGGTTTGGCAGCATATCGGCTGGAAGGCTGTTGAAAAGGGCGAATTTAAAAAGCTCTATCTTGTTGATATGGTTCTTCCGTGGATTTCACACATTCTGTGCTCGTTTATCCCAACCTTTATTATTACCAAGGTTGGCGTGAACATGGTTGACCTGATGAAGGCATATCTGCCGATGGACGGCATTGCAATGAAGACACTGTTTACCGTCGGTTCTCTGCTTCCGGCAGTCGGTATTGCAATTCTGCTCAAGCAGGTAGCAACCAAGCCAGTTGACCTGCTGGTATTCCTGTTTGGCTTTACGCTGGCAGCATGTATGGGTCTGAATCTGATTGCAGCATCTGTTGTAGGCGGATTCTTCGCAGTAATTAACTATCGCATTAAGGTTCTCTCCATGAAGAAGCCCGTAGCAGTTGCGGCAACTGGAGGCTCTGATGTGCTCGACGACGATGATGAGGAGGAAATATAGGCTATGGCTGAAAAGAAACTTTCTAAAAAGGCATTGTCCAAATCCTTCCGCAACTGGTATTATGGACACTTGACCTGTTTTTCACAGGAACACATGCAGACCTTTGGTTATCTGTGCGCAATGCTGCCGCTGATCGAAGAACTGTATGATACCAAGGAAGAGCAGAAGGAAGCTCTCCAGACATATTCCGCTTTCTTTAACACAGAACCGCAGCTCGGCACAGTCGTTGTCGGTATGACTGCCGGTCTGGAGGAAGCAAAGGCAAATGGCGAAGACCTCGACGGCGAAATGATTAACGGTATCCGTGCAGGTCTGATGGGACCGATCGCAGGTATCGGTGACAGCCTTGTTGTCGGCACCTTAATCCCGATTCTGCTTGGCATCGCACTCGGTCTGTCCTCCGGCGGTTCTCCACTTGGTGCGATTTTCTACATTATTGTTTACAACATTGTTTTGACGCTCGGTATGCGTTTCCTATACTACAAGGGCTATGAGCTGGGCGGCAAGGCGGTTGAACTGATTGTCGGTGAAAAATCAAACGCAATTCGTGAATCCATCATCATGCTCGGCACAATCGTTATCGGCGCTGTTGCAGCAACATGGATTTCCATTACAACACCAATGATGCTTCCCGGTGATATCGCTTTACAGGAAGGCGTACTGGATGCAATTTTCCCGCACCTGCTTCCACTGGCAGTCGTTATGTTCTGCTACTGGCTGATGAGCAAGAAAAAAATCTCTCCGACTATGGTTATGTTGATTCTTGTTGTTGTTGCATTGATCGGCGTGCTACTTGGATTCTTTGATCCGCAGCTCTCCTACTAATCTCTATATTGTTATAAACTCTTTCTAACCAACTTTCCTATCCTTTTGAATAAAGAGTAATCCATCTCCCGGTGAAGGAACCGCTGATTGATTCAGCGGCTCCTTCCATATTAACAGACTTTTATGATTGAAAGGAGACCTGCAAATGAAAGCGAAATTAAGCAAAAAGCAGCTGCTTCACGAAGCAGAGCAGCAGAAGGGTGCATTGGACAAATTAAAGCGTTGGATGCAGTATGCAATGATTTTTTCCTCCTGCGCTATGGTACTGACGTGGTGGGGGCTGACAGGTGCGGGAATCCGATTCGCGTGCGGCATTGCCGGTGTAATTTTGGTCATTTTAGGCATATTGTGTGCAGCATTGATTGGACTTGGCATCCGAAATGGACGTAGAAATGTAGAACACATTTTACGTGCAGCAGGCGTGCGTTAGGAGTAGGAAAATGGAGAAGCAAAGGATTCGATTGCTTTGTCTTGATATAGACGGCACGTTATTGGATTCACAGCATCGACTGCCTTCTCAAAACAAGGAGGCAGTCAAAAAGGCTATACAGGCGGGCGTTACGGTATGCTTGATGTCGGCAAGATCGCCTGGGGCAGTTGTCCCGATTCTTCGGGCACTTGGAATGGAATATAATATGGCCTGTTATAATGGCGGGCTGATTTTACATAAAGATAAAACAATGTATGAAGAACGCATTCCGGTTTTTACAGGTGCACAGATCGTACAGGAAGCACAGCACTGCGGTGTGCATTTGAGTGCTTACCGGAATTGGGACTGGTTTATTGAGAAGGATGACCAGTGGAGTGTACAGGAAAGCCGGATTACCGGTATTTTTCCAATTACTGCACCACTGATGAAAACAGTATCACAATGGAAGGACGGCGCACATAAATTTTTGTGCATGGGTGAACCGCATCAAATAGATGCAGTATATGCCGGACTGAGGGAACGACGTCTTCCGGTGCAGCTGGTTCGCTCCAAGGATACCTATTTGGAGATCCTTCCCCTCCGTGCAGAAAAGGGCATTGCATTACAGTCCATTTGCCGGATGCTGCACATTGCAAAGGAACAGTCGATGGTCATTGGCGATCATGATAACGATTGTGGTATGCTGAGAGAAGCAGGCTGGGGCGTTGCGATGGGAAATGGATCAGAAGCGGCGAAAACAGCAGCAGATGTATGTACACGAACTAATGACGAAGCTGGTGCAGCATTTGCGATTGATACATGGGTTCTGAAAAGCAGGGAGGAATGTGTATGAAACGAAGTGAAATCAATCAGGCATTAAAAGAGCTGGAAGCTATGTGTAAAAAGTACCATTGTTTTTTGCCGGAGTTTTGCAGCTTTACGCCGGAGGAATGGAAAACAAAGGGGCATGACTATGACGAAATCCGGGACTGTATGCTGGGATGGGACATCACAGATTATGGTCTGGGCGATTTTAACAAGGTGGGATTTTCCCTGATTACCATTCGGAACGGAAACCAGCTTCACCCGGAGCAGTATCCAAAATCCTATGCAGAAAAGCTTCTTTATTTGAGAGAAAGCCAGTATTCTCCGATGCATTTTCACTGGAATAAGATGGAGGATATTATCAATCGTGGCGGCGGAAATGTCCTGATTAAGGTGTATCAGTCGCTGCCAGATGAAGAAATTGATTATGAGCGTGATGTCACCGTGCATATGGATGGACATGCAATCACCGTTCCGGCTGGAGCGCAGGTGAAACTGTGCCCTGGTGACAGCATTACGATCACGCCATATCTATATCACGATTTCACGGTAGAGCCGGGAGGCGGCGCAGTTTTGCTGGGTGAAGTCAGCCGGTGCAATGATGACGATACGGACAACCGTTTCAATCCTCCGGTTGGCAGATTTCCTGCCATTGAGGAAGACGAAGCGCCGTACAGATTATTGTGTAATGAATATCCTTCTGCGGCTGAATAACAGATAACACGAGGTGAAATATGAAATATCGGCTGCTTGCACTTGATTTGGATGGAACATTATTAAATTCCCAAAAAGAGATTACACAGCAGACAAAGGATGCCATTGCGCAGGTGCAAAACAAAGGTGTACATGTTGTGCTTTGTACGGGGCGTATTGTCGGAGAAGCGGCAGAATTTGCACATGAAATCCGTTGTGATGATCTGATGGTGACCGCGGGAGGCGCGGCGATTGCAAAGGCATCAGATGAAAAAATTCTATGCGATTGGGCAATGCCATGTGAGATCGGCGCAAAGGTTGTGGAGGCTGTCCAGAATCTGCCTGTGCGGATTATGATCTACATTGGAGATAAAATTTATATCAATTCGTTTTCAGACCGTGATTTTGTTGCAAATTATCGCGTTGAAGGCTTTCATGCCAATAAGATTGTGATGGAGGACATTGCAGCGTATATTCGAGATCACAAGCTGAAGGTAACGAAGGCTTATGCACTTGGAGCGCGGCAGGACTTGGACCAAGCATTAGAAGTCATTCGGCCCTTGCCGCATATTACCATAACCAGCTCAGGTTCGGATAATTTTGAGATTATGCCTGCCGGAGTAGACAAAGGAAGAGCGCTGGTTCGGCTTGGACAGATGCTTGGCATTACACCGGCGGAAATGGTTGCAGTTGGAGACAGCGACAACGATACGGCGATGCTTCAGGCAGTCGGTATGCCCGTTGCAATGGGAAATGCCGATGAGAGCATCAAGCATATGGCAAAATATATTACCGCTGACTGCGATCATGACGGTATTGTACAGGTGATTCAATATTTCTTTTCATAGAAAGTTGAAAATCATAGAGAGGAGACAAACGAACAACCATTGTAAGTGTATATGTTAGTACACGTGGGAAATGAAAAATCAGGAGGATTTATGAAGAGAACAACAAAAAGCTGTATTTCTTTGTCATTAGCAATGCTGATGGCGGCAGGGACAATTCCGGCGAATGCCCTTGAAATGCCGGAACCGGTGTCTGTGGTAAGCACCAGCGCCGCAGAAAAAAGCGGGCTGATTGATTTCAGAAACTGTGGCGGTGGCACCATGGATATTGACGAAGTGACCCGCTCCATTACGCTGAGCGATACCAATGGTGACCACTTTGCCATGTACAATGGACTGGAAAAGAAGGCGAAGGCATTTACACTGGAGGCTGATGTGGAATTTACAAAGACCTCCGATGAGGCTCCGCTCTCTGCTGCACTGGTATTTGGCGCAGCCAGCAAAAAAACACCGAATACCGGTTGGTATGGTGCCAATATTGATACCCGTAGAATCGAAGCCGGTGACCTGTTCCGTGTATTTGGCAGCGGCATTGACACCAATAAGGGCGGCGAAAAGCGGGATATCAATGTAGATGAAAAGCTGCATCTCAAGATCAGTGTTGAACAGACTGGCGAATTTGTCTATTCTTTCGGCAATGCAGGCGCAGCACAGTATGAAATCACCGGAACTATTCCGGGCTGGAGCGGCGGCTATGTAGGTCTTCTGTCCTTCTGCTCTGAGGCGGTATTTTCCAATGTTTCTTTTGAGAATCGAACAGATTACACACAGACTAAAACGGAAATCCCGGCAGATACACGGTTTAACACCAATCTGGAAAATCTGAGCAGTGTAAATGGTGAATGGAATGTGACCGATGCCGGTCTGCACAGCAATGCAGTTGATAAGGGCGATTGCTTCGCGATCAGCCAGAGCACGGGATCAAACTTTGTCTATTCCACCGATGTTTCGTTCCAGAGCAAGTCTGGTGCCGCAGCACTGGTGCTTCGTTCCAATAATGACCTAGATAACAAGGAAGCCTACGCAATCAATCTGGATGTGTCTTCTCATAAGTGCAAGTTCTGGCGTTGGCAGGAGGATGACGCACTTCAGCTGATGGACGAAAAGGAAATCAAGGCGACAGAGAATGAGACCTATACCCTGAAGGTGGTTGCATATGACACATGGATTTCCTGCTATGTGAATGACGAGCTGGTGGCAAGCACGGGTGATTATACCAATACATGGCAGAAGGATGACAAGGGCCAGAATACCGTTATCAAGAGCGGCGCTTTCGGTCTGCTGAACTGGAATGGTGAGATGACCTTCCAGAACACCCGTTACACGGAACTGAGTCAGGATTTTGATCCGCTGCTGAATGATATTACTGTAACTTCTTCCACCGGAACCATAGAAGAAAAATCACAGTTGACACCCACTGAGCCGGTCAACATTCAGTATGTGGGAAATGATGCCAGCACAGTTGATATATCTGTAAAAAAAGCAAATGAAAAGGCAATTGTTACAGTATCCGATGCTGATGGAAAAGTATATGCCGACGGCAAAAATATTCCGGTGAAGGTTGGTTCCAATATCATCACTGTGACCAGCAACGCAGAAAACAAGGACGGCACAACGGCAACTCTGACTTATCGTGTCAATGTACACCGTCGTGATGCGGATGAAATTTATTATAACGAAGCCTACCGCGACCAGTACCACTACTCCGTCAAGGACGGCTGGGCAAATGACCCCAATGGTCTGGTGTATTACAACGGAACCTATCATATGTTCTATCAGTTCTATGATGATACCAAGTGGGGACCGATGCACTGGGCACATGCCACCAGCACGGATCTGATCCACTGGGAGGAGCAGCCCATTGCCCTGTATCCGGATGCAAACGGTGCTATGTTCTCCGGCTGTATTGTAGCAGATGAACAGAACACCTCCGGACTGTTTGCGGACGGCAAGGGCGGACTGGTTGCGCTGATTACCGCAGACGGCAACGGTCAGAGAATCAAGCTGGCGTACAGCACAGATGAAGGTAAAACATGGACAAAGGTCGATGATATTGCCGCAGACTGGACGGATGATCCATTGGGCAACCGGGATTTCCGTGACCCGAAGGTATTCCGTTGGGAAGGCAAGTGGTTCATGGTTGTTGCCGGAGGACCGTTGCGCATCTACTCCTCGGATAACCTGAAGGATTGGACATGCGAATCCACCTATGCCAATTTGCATACTGAATGCCCGGACCTGTATCCGGTTCAGCTTGAGGATGGTACAGTTAAGTGGGTTCTGTCCAGAGGCGGGCGTTATTATAAGATCGGTGACTTCAAGCAGATTGACGGAAACTGGCAGTTTGTGCCGGATGAGGCATATCAGGACAGTGACGGCGTGATGAATTTTGGACGTGATTCCTATGCTGCCATGACCTATTATGTACAGGACTTCGGCACCGGCAAGAATCCAACCATTCCGGATGTCATTGAGTTGAACTGGATGAATACATGGGATGATTACTGCAATCAGGTGGCAGATAAGGTGGGACAGAACTTTAACGGCACCTTCAATCTGAACTTGAAAACCGGTGTGACGGAAGAAAACGGAACATATCTGCTGACACAGACGCCTATCCAGGCATATGAGACCCTGCGTGATACAAAGAACGCAACTGTTCTGAAGGATGTAGAGGTCACAGAAGGCAATGCACTGTTGAAGGACTTCAGCGGCGACTGCTATGAAATTGTATCCACCTTTACACCCAGCTCTGATACGAAAAAGGTTGGCTTTAACCTGCGTGTTGGTGATGGAACCGCAACAAGAGTTATTTATGATCTGGAGACCGAAACCCTGTCTATTGACCGCAGCAAATCCGGTACTATTATCAGTGACAAGTTCGCGGAGGTAAACAGCCAGAAGGTAACAAAGAATGCGGACGGCACCATTGACCTGCATATCTATGTTGACCGCGCAAGCGTAGAAGTATTTTCCAAGGGCAATACCGTTGCCGGTGCAAATCAGATATTCCCGGCAGCAGACAGCCTTGGTGCAAGCGTACTGGTTGAAGGCGGCACTGCAAAGGCAGATATCACCATTTATCCGATGAACAGCATTTGGAAAGAAACCATCCCTGATGATCCGGACCCTGTTGACCCAACCCCGATTGATCCGGAACCAGTAGACCCGACTCCGGACAAGACGGTAGATCAGATTTTCTCGGATATTTCGGCGGATGCATGGTACATAGACTTCGTACAGTATGCATATGACAATGGTCTGATGATTGGCACAAGCGCAACGACGTTTGAGCCGAATGCCCCGATGACACGAGCACAGGTGGTACAGGTTTTATATAATAGAGCGAACAGTCCGGCTGTTTCAGGTAAACAGGTATTTTCTGATGTCAAAGAGGGTTCATGGTATTATGATGCCGTTCAGTGGGCGGCTGAGAACCACATTGCTGCAGGTATTGGCGGTGGAAAATTTGCACCAAACGAAACAGTAACTCGTCAGCAGCTGGCACAGTTCCTGTATAAAGATGTAGGCTCGCCGAAGGTATCTGGCAGTCTTGATTTTGAGGATGCAGACAAGACCTCCCAATGGGCAGCCAAAGCAGTAACATGGGCGGTTCAGGCTGGCGTTATCAGCGGTGAAAAGAACGGCAATACAATTCTTTTGAACCCACGCAGCAATGCTACCCGTGCACAGTGTGCTACCATGTTTAAGCGCTATTTGACGATGAAATAAGCATCTATATATCACGAAGGGCTTCCTCTGCCAACGTGCAGAGGAAGCAAACATTACGGTGTTTGCAATGAAGGAGGCAGGATATGGCACAGATTGATTTACATATGCACTCATCCTTCAGTCTCGATGGAGAGCTTTCTCCGAGAGATTTAGCGGAAGAATGTAGTCGGGCTGGCATTACACTTGCTTCATTAACAGATCATAATTCCGTAGAAGGCGTTTCTGAGTTCAGCTGGCGCTGTGCGCAGCTGGGTATCCGTGCGATTCCAGGAGTGGAGCTGGATTGCATTTTAGATACACTGCATCTTCATGTGCTGGGATATGGCGTTGACGTTGCCAATGCAGCGCTGCTCCGGCTGGAGCGATCTGTACAGAATATGCAGAGGCAGTGCGCAGAAGCACAGATGGATGCGGTAGAATCGCTTGGTATTTTGTTTGATCGTGAGCAGGTATTGGAACACAGCAAAAATGGTATGATCGCGGCGGAAATGATTGCAGAAGCAGCATTGGCGGAGCCGATCAATCAAAAGCATAAATTATTGCAGCCGTTGTTTCCCGGCGGAGATCTATCTGATCAGCCATTGGTAAATTTTTATTGGGAGCTTTGTGCCCCCGGAAAACCTGCTTATGTTCCGATACATTTTATTTCGGCAGAGGATGCTGTTTGTATGATTCATGAAGCTGGAGGAATTGCTGTTTTGGCACATCCCGGAGCAAATATTGGAGCAGATCGTGATATGCTGTCCGGTGTATTGCAGCTTCCGCTTGATGGCATTGAGGCGTTTTCCAGCTATCACAATGCGTTGATTACAGCCTTTTATCTGGAGGAAGCAAAAGAACGGGGACTATTGGTAACGGCAGGAACTGATTTTCATGGAAACACCAAGCCTAATGTGAAAATCGGAGATATTGATATATTAAACATGGAAGAAAGCTTACAGGAAGAATTGTTTTGTGCACTTGAAACATCATGCGGTTATGAAAGAAATGGAGAATATACATGAAGAATTTTACTTATACCATTACTGATCCGGAGGGAATGCATGCCCGTCCGGCAGGAATGCTTGTCAAGGAGGCAAAGAAATATCCCTGTTCCATTAACATCATTAAGGATGGAAAAAGTGCAGATGCACGCAAAATGTTTGGTTTAATGGGACTTGGCATTAAAGGCGGCGACACGATTACTGTTTCTGTTGAAGGAGAACAGGAGGAGGAAGCTGCTGCTGCGCTGGAGACATTTCTGAAAGAAAATATTTAAATTTAGCCCACTCTCTTTTATCTATTTTATTTATTCCAATTCCAGCACAAGCCAAGTGGGGTGCTGGAACCAAAAACAACATCTTGATTGCTCTGATAAACAACGAAAAAACAACAAAATCTTACTGGAACAACGACAATACACACGATTGCAGATTGGCAGTTGAGATGAATAAAGTTGCCGCATTGGTTGGAGGGTTTTGCCTTCAACAATGCGGCAATATTTTTTATCAATATCTGTGAGAGTAAACGTGAAGAATGGGATAATTTGAGGGGTGAGATTAACTGTTTTGGACGCAAAATGACGTTATAATACTGCAAAATATTCGATAAATTGAACAAGGGGGAGTTGGTAAAGATGAGGCTAGCGGTTTGAATCTGCCTAGCAGCTCCATGTAACGGGAAAATGGGTCTAGGTAATTGTATATTATAAATATGCATGACCGGAGGTACACTCCGAAAGGCATGTGCCGGAACATAGGGACATAGTAAATATACAACTACTGCAAAAGATCTGAATTATATTTGTATACTATATATATGAATAATGCATCAACTTGGGCTGCCGTAACGGGCAGCCCTATTGTTATGCCTGAAAAAGGAGGAAATTTATTATGGCAGCAAACGTTGAAAGTATGTTCTATGTACGAGAAAAGCCATGGCACGGTTTAGGAACAAGAGTCATCGAAGCACCAA
>JAUNWG010000148.1 GCA_030540435.1 Eubacteriales bacterium | reverse complement strand
TACGCCAGCGGATACCCCGAGCGACACACCAGCTGATACTCCATCAGATACACCGACAGAACCGGAGCCGGTATCTGTGCTGGTGGCGTTCAAGGATGCAGCAAAGGTCAGCAGCTGGGCATATGATGCTATGTGCTGGGCAGTTGAAAATGAGATCATCCACGGCTATACAGATGGCACACTGAAGCCGGAAGGCCGTGCGGCGCGTATTGAAGGTGCAGTGCTGATTTACAATATACAGCAGTACATTGCAGCGCAGGACAAGGAAACAAATACAGACACAGATACAAATATACAAACGCCGTAACAGGCGAACAGCCGGACACAGGGCTTGTGTCCGGCTGTTTTTATACGTCCGCCCGTGGGCGGCAGAGTGTAAACTGATTTTTGTGATAGGTCAGGATTCCCTCCCGTCGCAGGCGGCTCAGCTCAGCGGACAACGCACTGCGGTCGACGGATAAATAATCTGCAAGCTGCTGGCGGTTGAAGGGGATGCAAAATGTCGCTTGCCCGCAGAGCGTGCGCTGCTCAGAGAGATAGGACAACAACTTACCGCGTATGCTGCGCTGCGTCAGATGATGCATCTTGCGGTTCAGTACGCGGTTTTTCTGTGCCAGAACGGTGATGAGGTTGCGCATGATGTGTGCGTGGAACGGGCAGGCGGCGGAGCAGCCTGTCAGCAAGCGCTGCATGTCCAGATAGAGCACCTCGGTCTGCTGCACGGCACGGACAGATACATCGGCGGCATGATCGGGCAGGCAGGCGAATACCTCGCCGAACAGTTCCCCACATGGCAGCGCGGCAAGAATCGTCTGGTTGCCCCAGAAGTCCTCGCGGAAGATGTGCAGTTCACCGCGCAGGACGATGCCTGCCTGTGGGACCGCGTCACCCGCATGAAATAAAATTTCCTGTTTTTCATATATCTGGCGGCGGGCGGAAACACACCCCAATACAGCTTGGATATCCTCCGCAGATAAGCCGCGAAACAGCCAGCAGCTGCTTAGTATGTGAGAAATTTCCTCCATAAAACACCTCGATCTGTTGGAATTCCAACCGAATTTTTTTGCTATACACAGTATAATACAGACAATTCATCACTACAACAGGAGGATTTGATATGAAACGGAGAATTATTACCATAGATCAGGAAAAGTGCACGGGCTGCGGACTGTGCGTCAATGCCTGCCATGAGGGGGCGATCAGGCTGAAGGACGGCAAGGCAGTCCTGCTGCGTGACGATTACTGCGACGGACTGGGCGACTGCCTGCCGCATTGCCCGACAGATGCGATCTCCTTTGTGGAACGCGAAGCGGCGGCATATGACGAGGAGGCAGTAAAGAAGCATATGGCAGAGCGGAAGGTGCAGCAGGGCGGCGGATGTCCCGGCTCCCGGATGCATCTGATGCAGCGCACACCGGCAGAGGCGCCGACAGGCGAAGTGCCGAGCCAGCTCGCCATGTGGCCGGTACAGATCAAGCTGGCAGCGCCCAATGCGCCGTATTTCAATGGCTGTGACCTGCTCATTGCAGCGGACTGCACCGCATATGCCTATGGCAATTTCCATGCGGAATTTATCAAAGGCCATGTGACACTGATCGGCTGCCCGAAGCTGGATAACGTGGATTACAGCGAAAAACTTGCGGTTATCCTGCGGGAAAACGATGTCAGATTGGTCACAGTCACCCGTATGGAGGTGCCGTGCTGCGGTGGCATGGTGGCAATGGTACAGCGCGCGGCAGAGCTGTGCGGAAAGGATATCCCGGTGTCTGTTCGGACGATTTCCATTGACGGCAAACTGCTGTAATGCTATGATACATATAGTATCATTTGACAGCAGAAGGAGAGAGACAGATGAAAATTGATGGAAATGAACTGGCGATCCGACAGAATGAATTGGACCAACAGGGCTTCAAGCAGGAAGCCTATGAGATGAAGATGGAATTTCTGCGGCAGGTACGGGAGAGCGGCGACCACTGTCCATGTAAGGAAGCCTGTCCACATCATGGCAACTGCTTTGAATGCGTGACCATCCACCGCGGACACCGGGACCATTTGCCGATGTGCATGTGGGATATGGTCAATGAGCGCGTGGCAGCGCTGTCGCATATGACCGAAGGTTCGCTGCATCAGTACGAAAAGGATCACGCTGCCGATTGAGACGTATCGGAAAAGCCGAAAAAAGAAATCCGAAGGCAGTAAGCAAAGCCTTCGGATTTTTGTATCATGGAAACAGGAAGCGGCGCAGCGGCTCGGTCATGCGGTTTTCCCAGAAGCGGATGACCAGACCGACGCCAAAGGCGGCGATAAAGGTGCCTTCCCGGATGCCGCTGATGTTGTGCAGATAGATCACAGACAAAATAACCGATAGAATAACGACCGACCAGTCGAAAAAGATCTTACAGGTAGACATCGGCTTTCCGGTCTTGAAGGCAAGCGCTAAGGAGACACCATCTGCCGGCATAGACATAATGTCCGTTGCGACATACAGGAAAATACCAGTGCCCAGAAAGCCCATACTGCACAGCATATAGAGGAATTTTACCGCATATACCGGCTCTTGCGGCAGCATACCGGTCAAAACACCGGACAGGCTGACAAACCAGCCGAAAATGATAGCAAGGATTACCTGCAAAAGATTTTTCCATTTAAAATCCCTGCGCAGGATGAGGAGCTGTAAAATAATATAAACCGAAAACACAAGCGTCGAGCTGAGCCCAAGGCTTTTGCCGGAGATCAGGCTGATGATATAGGGGATGGTATCAATCGGTGAGACACCAAGACCGGACAGCACGGATAAATTCACACCAACGGTCATCAGAAACATACCGATGAGATAAATGACGATCCGGCGCAGCATGGAAGCTGATTTTGTCATATGCAATCACATTCCTCTCAAAATCCCAAAAATGGGAGAATTTTCTTTATTATAACAGAGAAGAATACAAAAGGATATCACAATCTTGTCAATTCTGGCAGTTTACAGCGGACATCTATTCATGCTATCATAAAACAAAAAAGTATAG
>JAUNWG010000050.1 GCA_030540435.1 Eubacteriales bacterium | reverse complement strand
TTTGCAGATATTGTTTTTCTGCCAAGAAAAAATGCCGGAAATCGTCCGGCAATGATTGTTGAATTAAAATGGAATCAGGATGCAGATACAGCGATTGAACAGATCAAACGAAAGCAGTATGTTAAGGCTTTGGAGGAATATCAGGGGAATATCCTTCTGGTTGGTATCAGCTACGACAAGACAACAAAGGAACACGCATGTGTCATCGAGACAATCAAAATATGATGGCATCTTGCATTTGTGCGCAAAATTGCAGCAGGCAGGATCTGTAGCCTGAACCGCATAAGCCGATTGGCGGTAAACGGTCGGCGCAGACATGTTGCCAGACACAATAGCAACAGAGAATTGCTTGGCCACCTGAAACAACAATGGTATAGTATTTATAAGGTGGTGATTGACATGGAAACAAAGGATGTTATATTTGAACTTCGCGCCAAAAACGGGTTATCGCAAGAAGAACTTGCGGAAAAAATCTATGTGACGCGGCAGGCAGTATCCCGCTGGGAAAATGGCGAAATTGTGCCGAATACGGAAACATTGAAACTGCTGTCGAAGCTGTTTGATGTTTCCATCAATACGCTTTTGGGTGCTCCACGGAAATTGATTTGCCAATGTTGTGGTATGCCCCTTGATGATTGTTCGATCAGCAGAGAAATTGACGGTACATTCAATGAAGAATATTGTAAGTGGTGCTATACTGACGGGAAATTTGTCTACACAAGCCTTGCGCAATTGACGGATTTTCTGGTTGGACATATGTCAAATGAAAATTGGCCTCCTGCACAGGCACGTGCTTTTTTTGAAGCAGAATTGCCAAAGCTCCGTTATTGGCAACAGTCGAAGGAATGAGTTCCGCCTGTATCAGGCGTTTGTGAAGGAGTTGCTGGACAGCGACAGAAATCTTATGATCGAAGTCGTGGAAAATACAGTTAAATTCTATGGCTTTGCCTTCCTGGAGCATGCGGAGTCGTGTAAAAAATGATGATAGAGCAGAATCGGGCAGCGTTCGGAAGGACGCTGCTTTTTTCCTGCCTGCACAACAGGAAATAGACGCGACAAAGCCCTCCGGCTGCATAGAAGAAACCGGCACGAATACAAAGGGATTTCCGTCATTGGAAGAGAAAGTATATGTGGCTGAGCGTTTATCAAAACGGCTCAGCCACATATGTATAGGAAAATATAGGAGAATAAATATTGGGTTAAATGCAGCGAATCAAGCCGCCTTCCGCTCGGATTGTTGCACCATTGGTGGCAGCAGATACCTCAGAGCAATAATACGTGACAGTCGAAGCAATTTCTTCTACCGTAGTGATACGCTGAAGAAGCTGTGTCGGCTCATAGGATACAAAGTATTCTTTAATTGCCTGATCAAGCTCCTTGCCTTCACGCTTTGCGCGGTCAGTCTGATAAGCAGCTGTATTTTCTGTCCATGTCAGACCCGGAAGAAGTGAGTTAACAGCGACCTTTGTGCCCTTGGTCATTTCAGCCAAAGCACGTGCCAAACCAATTACGGCTGTTTTAGAAACACTATAATGTACCATATCCGTCAACGGCTTCATGCCGCATTCGCTGGCGATCAAGACCATTCGTCCGCTATTTCGAGCGAGCATTTTGGGGAGAAAATGGCGGCACATACGGATCTGGGAATATAGATTCACATTGAGCATCCAATCCCATTCTTCGTCCGTGATTTCTGCAAACGGCGTTCCCTTGTATGCACCGAGATTGTTTACCAGAATATCCAGCTCACCGATTGCATCGACGGCATCGGTCACGGCTTTTGCGCCTTCTGCTGTACTCAGGTCTCCGACTGCCATATAACATTTACCAAACTGCGACAGCTCGTCTGCTGTTTTTTTCAGGGAATCCTCGCTGCGACCGTTGATGATTACGATTGCGCCCTCTTGAAGCAGGCTTTTTGCAATGCCCTTGCCAATGCCGGCAGAAGAACCGGTTACCAGGGCGAGTTTGCCATTCAGCTTTAAATCCATATGAATATGCCTCCTACTGTACGTAATGTGAAAATTGGAATGATGGTTTGCTACGTTTTATCATATATTGTATCCATATTATACACGCTAAATAGAATGCAGTCAATCAAAAATGAATTATAAATAAAATAATTGTCGACAATTAATAAAAATAGAATTCTGTATTTGTTGAATTATACAAAAGCAGACCCGACGGATCGGATCTGCTTCATTAGGAGTGCGGTAAGGTTTTCTGCTGTATTCTAAAGGGTGATCGGGAAAAAATCCTTTGGGAAATCATCTTCAAGGTTATAGAACGATTTGAGATGATCACAAATCAGAGTTTCTGCGCGTTTTTCATCATGTTCCATCAGGGCGTTTACAATGTCATGATGCTGCTGGATATGGATTCGCTCATTTTCCACAACGGACGAATGGTGCAGCTGGATGAATTGTATCTGCAAATGAAGTTCTTTCTGAAATTTAAACAGCAGTTGATTGCCTGCGATGCGTGACAACTCCAGATGAAAGTCGCTGTCACTGGAAAGTCGCAGCTGATTATCCCCTGCAGCGTATGCTTCGCTACATTGGGTTGCTAATGTCTGAAGACGTAAGAAATCTGCCTGACTTCCATATAAATTGGCCAGCTTAATGGACAGCGCATCCAGTGCGATACGGACCATGCCGGTTTCACGGATATCTTCAGGTGAGAAAATACGTACCTGAGCAAAGCGATTCGGAAAAATTTCAATGAGTCCGTCGTTGGATAGTTGGCGCATGGCATCGCGTACAGGTGTGCGGCTGATATTGAATTCCTTTGCAATCCGGGTTTCAGGAATACGATCGCCGGGCATCAGCTGTTTTGTCATAATTAAGTTTAAAAGATGATTGTATGCTGATTCGCTGAAACCAGCACTGCGTTTGGGCATTTCGATCCCTCCTTTTATTATTCTGGTATATCTATACTATAACACACAACAATTGAAAAGAAAAGTATACAATTTCAAAAAAAACAAGATCTTTAAAAAAATAGAATACAATGCTATTGAAGGAAGAACAATAGAAACGCTGAAATACGAAAATTCTCGGGATTATTCCTATCGTTTCTATAAATGTTTTCCGATGAAATACATTGCATATGATGCGGTGCTGCGCAGGGAAAGCAAAGCCTCCACGCAGGAAATGGCTGCTACGTGGAGGCAAGGAGAGAGAAAAATCTGGGTGTTTGGGATATTACGACGTTCGTATATGCAAATTTTTGGTGAGGCACGATGTGCTTACGCAAAAAAGTGAAAAAATACATCGTTTGTATGGAAAACGATTGCTGTGTTCGACGCGGCGATTTAACGGCGGGGCGTGGAATCAGAGGAAAAAAAGTGCGGGGGATAGTTTTCTTTCAAATTATAATATGAAATAAGGTGCCGGGTAATAATTTCCTGGGCATACCGTTCATCGCGTTGGAGCATCGCCTGAATCAAATCAAAGTGGTCCTGCACATGTACAGCGTGGTTTGTGACGGTATCATGATGTGTCAAAAGAATAAAATTGACACGCAGATATAGGTCGTTTTGAAATTGGTACAGCAAACGGTTTTGACTGATCTTGGCAAGATGGAGATGAAACTTACTGTCTGCTGTGTGCTGTAGATATTCATCCTTTGTCAGCAGCCCGCGTTGACACTCTTTGGCCAGTTTTTCCAGTTCCAGATAATCCGCCTGACTTCCGTAAAGCATCGCAAGCTTGATTGCCAGTGTATCAAGAGCAACACGGATTGTGCCGATATCTTTAATGGCATCCGCGGAATATACTTCAATTTGGGGACTGCTGCGCGGTATCATTTTAATCAGACCATCCTGTTTCAGTTGGAGCAGGACTGTATGAATGACGGTACGGCTGACACCAAATTCAGTGGCAAGTTTGTTTTCGGAAATGCGTTCACCGGCAGAGATTTCGTTGCGCATGATGCGCTGGAGCAGTGTATCATAGACCGGCTGTGATAAATTTTCTTTATTTCTGGACATAATTTAACCTCTTTAATAAATAAGGCCCAAAAGTAGCCAACCGGATGGTTGGCTGCTTTTAGTAGGAGAGTAAGAGTTGTGTACATAAATGCACAAGTACAAATGAATAAAGCATCTGACTTTTAGCGCATTTATGTAAGAATGAAAGTGAAATTGGAGAAAAGTGGATGAGATTGAATACATCGCAGGAATATAGTATCATCAATTGCCAACATTGTCAACAATACTTTTTAAGATAATTATTAATTTGTTAATTGAATACAAAATTAACTGAAATATTTTATGCAAATAGATTGTATACAATTTCATTGACAAGTCGACCGATTTGGTGCTATACTAAACGCACAGAAGGAACACAACCGGAAAGGGGAAATACAAAATGTTTCAGTTTTCGTTACCAGCGTGTCTGAAAGGATACGAAACGTTTGCAGAGTTTGCAGAGAAAGAGCAGCTCCAGCAGACTGACTTACTTATTACAAACCGGTTTATCTACGAACCATTTATCGCACCGTGTGGCGTTTCCTGCCGCGTCCTGTTTCAGGAGGAATATGGCGCAGGGGAGCCAAACGACCAGATGATCGATGCCATCCGTGCTAAAATCCCGGCGGATACCAAGCGCATTATTGCAGTCGGCGGAGGCACAGTCATCGATATTGCGAAGGTGCTTACCTTTGTAGGCGACTGGTCAACAGAGGACATCTTCACAGGCCGTGTTGTTCCGCAGAAGGCCAGAACACTGACGGTTATCCCAACAACCTGCGGCACCGGCTCCGAAGTGACCAATGTCACAATCTGTGAACTGAAAAACCTGCGCACAAAAAAAGGACTCGCTCTGCAGACCATGTACGCAGACGAAGCGGTCCTCATTCCGGAGATGGTCAGAACACTGCCGTATAAGTTCTTCGCAACAAGCTCCATTGATGCGCTGATTCATGCCGTTGAGTCCTATCTGTCTCCGAAGGCAATCGCACACAGCCAGATTTACTCGGAAAAGGCCATTGAGATGATTGTTTCCGGCTACTTATATGTAGTTGAAAATGGACAGGATGCATGGAAGGATCGGGTAGAAGATTTCCTCACCGCATCGAATTTTGCCGGTATTGCATTTGGCTATGCAGGATGCGCAGCAGTCCATGCGTTGAGCTATCCGCTCGGAGGAGCGTATCATATCCCGCATGGAGAGGCAAACCAACTGATGTTTGAAGAAGTGCTGCGCACATATCAGAAAAAACAGCCGGTTGGAAAGCTGAATCAGCTGGAAGCATTGTTTGGCCGTGTGCTTGGTGTTCCGGCAAATGAGGCGCTGCAAAAGCTGTATCAGCTGATGGACCAGATTCTGCCGCGTAAACCGTTGAAGGAATACGGTATGACGCTGGAAGAATTCCCGGTGTTTGCTGACAGCGTGATCGAAGGGCAGCAGCGGCTGCTTCGCAACAATTATACGGAACTTAGCCGTGAGGATATGATTGCAATCTACAATGCGTGCTTTTGAGCAGGCAGTTGCATAAAACAGTTTACACCCACCTTTTCTACCTTTATCAATGACTGACCAAAGGACGGATGCTGAAAAGCTCCGTCTGACTGGCGGTCACAAAGGAAAAGGGGATTCTAATAGATAAAATCAAAGCAAGCGCTTTTACGCGATGGGATGTATCACAAAGAGAAAAGTTACCTATAGGAACTTTTTGACGGCAAATGCTTTGAAAATAAATAGGTTAATAGGTTGTTATAGGAAGGAAGCGATTTACTGTGAAAGCAGCAGTAATTGACAGAGCAAACAGTATTCATTTACAGGACAGGGAAATTCCACAGATTCATGATGGCGAAGCGCTAATCAAGGTTCGCTACTGTGGAATCTGCGGAAGCGATCTTCATGTCCTGCATGGACAGCATCCGACCGCAAAGTTTCCTGTTGTTCCGGGACATGAATTTGTCGGGGAACTCGTTGAGGCAAAGGGCATCGGAGCAGAGAATTTTAAACCGGGAGATATGGTTGTCGCGCAGCCGTTCTTCTCCTGCGGCAATTGTGAGCCGTGTGCCAAAGGACATGACAATGTATGCCGTCAGCTGCGTTTTATGGGCGCACACTGCGATGGCGGTTTTGCGGAATATGTAAAGGTTGCAACCCGGAAGGTATACAAGATTCCAGAAGGAATGGATTTGAAGCTTGCAGCTTTGGCGGAACCGATTGCAGTTGCAGTACATGATGTCCGCAGAAGCGGCCTGAAGGTTGGAGAAAAAGTTCTGATTATCGGCGGTGGTCCGATTGGTATGCTGATCGCCATGGTTGCACGGCGGTCGGGCGCTTCAAAGATTGTTATTTCTGAAATCAACCAGTTCCGGTGTGATTTTGCAGAAAAATTGGGATTTGAAACGGTCAATCCGACAGAACCTGATTTTGCGGAACGGATGCAGACGCTGTCTGATGGCAAGGGCTTTGATGTAACATTTGAGGTTTCGGGCAGCAAGGCAGGTATCACTTCAGCGGTCGAGCATACAACGATTGGCGGAATGATCACAATTGTTGGCATGACGAAGGAACCCTACCCGGTGGATTTGTCAACCATGTTTAGCAAAGAACTGCAGATGCAGGGTGTTCGTATTCACGCGCAGTATAACTTTATCGGAGCGGTTGAGCTGCTGAAAAGCGGAGAACTGGATGAGGAATTTTCTGCATTGATCAGTAAGGTTTTTCCGTTTGATGAGCTGGAACAGGCATTTGACTTTGTACAGACACCTGGAGATTACTTCAAGGTACTGATTGAAATGTAATTGCTGAAAAAGATCATCAGATTCACTTAAAACGTTTCACAGCTTAAAGATAAGGAGAATTTTTTATGAGTGTTAGCGCAGTGAAAACAGCTCCTGACCAGATAAAATATATATTTGATTGGAGAGCGTATTATACATCTCATACGATGACACCGGAACAGGCTGTCACGCTGATTCAGGACGGAGATCGTGTTGTTTTCGGTCACGCGGTAGGTGAGCCAATTATTTTTCAGCGTACCATGGCACGCATGGCAGAGAAGTTTCACGGTGTTGAAGTAGCGCACATGGTATACCTCGGCTCCGGCGAATATTTGAAGCCGGGCATGGAGGAGCATTTCCGTCACAACGCTTTGTTTGTCGGTGGTCCTGCCAGAAAGGCGATTGCGGAGCATCGGGCTGATTATACGCCTGCGTTTTTTTCGGATGTTCCGCATATGTTCCGCAACGGAGAACTTCCTGTGGATGTTTTTGCATTTACATGTTCTACACCGGATGAAAGAGGATATGTATCCATTGGCTTGTCCTGCGATTATACATGGGAAGGTGTAAAGTCCGCAAAGACAGTTATTGCAGAAGTAAATCCAAACATGCCACGAACATTTGGTGAAAGTTTTGTTCATGTTTCTGAGATCGATGCATTTATTCAGTCCTGGGAACCGCTGCCGGAATCTGCACCGCCGAACATTACAGAAGAGGATGAGAAGATTGGCAGATATATTGCTGATCTTGTAAGAGATGGCGACTGTCTGCAGCTGGGTATCGGCGCCGTGCCGGATGCGGTTCTTTCGTTCCTCGGTGATAAAAAGAACCTCGGCATCCATTCCGAGATGATTTCCGACGGTGTTCTGCCGCTGCTGGAAAGAGGCATCATCAACGGCAAATGCAAGCAGCGTGACATTGGAAAGGTTTCCGTAACGTTCCTGATGGGTACCAGAAAGCTGTATGAATATGTAGATGGCAACCCGATGATTAATATGCTGCCGGTGGATGTTTGCAATAATCCTGCGGTTATCTGCCAGAACGACAACGTTGTATCGATTAACTCCTGCGTGGAAGTCGATCTGCAGGGTCAGGTTTGTGCAGAGGCGATCGGCTTGAAGCAGATTTCCGGTATCGGCGGACAGATGGACTTTGTACGCGGTGCAAACCTGTCCAAGGGAGGACGTTCGATTATTGCACTGCATTCTACGACAAGAGATGGTAAAACTTCTAAAATTGTTCCGATTCTGACAACCGGTGCACCGGTAACAACCGGTCGCTGTGACGTTAACTATATTGTTACAGAATTTGGCGTAGCTCAGCTGCGCGGACAGACATTGAAAGAGCGTGCAAAAAGATTGATTGCAATCGCCCATCCAGATTTCCGTCCGGAGCTGGCAGAAGAGTATGCAAAGCGTTTCGGAGAGACGCTTGAATTAAATTAAAGAGAGAAGGAAAAGATTATGATGACAAAAGAACAGTACATCGAATCCCTGCGTAAGCTGAACCTGAATTTGTACCGTATGGGCGAGAAGGTTGAGAATGTCGTAGACGATCCGATCGTCCGCCCGTCCCTCAATTCTTTCGCAGCAACTTATGAGCTGGCAGAGGATCCGCAGTATGAAGATCTGATGACTGCAACCTCCAATCTGACCGGCAAGAAGGTAAACCGTTTTACTCATCTGCATCAGTCCACCGACGACCTGATTAAGAAGGTCAAGATGCAGAGACTGCTAGGTCAGAAGACCGCAGCATGTTTCCAGCGCTGTGTTGGTATGGACGCAGCAAACGCAGTTTATTCCTCTACATATGAGACTGACCAGGCATGCGGCACCAAGTACCATGAGAATTTTGTCAAGTTCTGGACACAGGTACAGGAAAATGACTGGGGCGTTGACGGCGCAATGACCGACGTCAAGGGCGACCGCGGTCTGTCCCCGTCCAAGCAGGCTGACCCGGATCTGTTCCTGCATGTTGTAGAGCGTACCCCGGAAGGCGTTTACGTTACCGGCGCAAAGGCACATCAGACCGGTTATCTGAACAGCCATTATGTTCTGGTTATGCCGACCATCTCCATGCGTGAGGGCGACGAGGATTATGCAATTTCCTTCGCATGCCCGACCGATGCAGAAGGCATCACCCTGATCCTGGGCCGTCAGTCCTGTGACACCCGTAAGACCGAGGAATACAACGACATCGACGTTGGCAACAAGGTTTACGGCGGCCACGAAGTTCTGGTTATCTTCGATCGCGTATTCATCCCGAACGACATGATCTTCCTCAATGGTGAAGTTCAGTTTGCAGGCATGATCGTTGAGCGTTTCGCAGGCTATCATCGTCAGTCCTACGGCGGCTGCAAGGTTGGTGTAGGCGATGTTCTAATCGGCGCTACCCAGCTGGCAGTTGAGATGGCAGGTTGCGCAAAGGCATCCCATGTCAAGGACAAGATCATCGAGATGATCCACCTGAATGAGACGCTGTATGCATGTGGTATCGCTTGTTCTTCTCAGGGCAGCAAGACCAAGTCCGGCAACTACCTGATCGACCTGCTGCTGGCGAACGTCTGCAAGCAGAACGTAACCCGTTTCCCGTATGACATCGCTCGTCTCGCACAGGATCTGGCAGGCGGTCTGATGGTAACCCAGCCGTCTGAGGCAGATTACCGCAACCCGAAGACCCACGACTACATCGAGAAGTACCTCAAGGGTGTTGCTTCCGTTCCGACCGAGGATCGTATGCGTGTGCTGCGCCTGATCGAGAACATGACCATGGGTACCGCAGCAGTTGGCTATCTGCCGGAGTCCATGCACGGTGCAGGCTCGCCGCAGGCACAGCGCATCATGATTTCCCGTCAGGGCAATCTCGCAATGAAGAAGCAGCTGGCAAAGGCGATTGCACGTATCGACTAAAGCAGTTTTCACGGCTTCATGGGAGAGATATCAAAACCATTCTAAGCCTTTGGATGGCGTAGCCAATATTTTCCTATAAGAACAGGAAAACCATTTGTATAGGCAGTATATTATGGAATTGGTAAATTGCACAAGGAAACCATGTTTGTTTTGTAAACGATTCCGATTGATTTTCGACAAAATACGGTTTATTATGTATACAATATAAATTTGTATACAATTAATGCCCGTATTGCACGAAGAGATAGGACAGATAAAAGAACGTGATGTTAGAAAGGAATAAGAAATGGGTATTATTTTAGGAAGCTTTTTGGGCGTAACCCTGATCATTTTATTGATCTCATTTTACCAGTCCAGAAAAGTCGCAAAAAACACAAGTGATGGCTATTTCCTCGGAGGAAGAAGCCTGACAGGCGGTGTCATCGGTGCATCCCTGCTGCTGACAAACCTGAGTGCGACAAACTTTGTCGGCATGACCAGTGACGTATACCGTGTCAACATGTCAACGATCGGTTGGGAGACGCCTTGTGCGATTGCACTTGTAATCGTAGCAGTTGTTCTTCTGCCGCGTTACCTGAGCCGTGGATTTGCAACAATCCCGGATTTCCTCGAGGAGCGTTATGATAAAAGCGTAAAAACATGGGTATCCGTACTGTTCCTGATTTGCTATCTTTGCAATACGCTCCCGATTTGCCTGTACGCAGGCGCAATCACAGTCAATCAGATCTTTGATATCCCGGGTATGTTTGGTTTGACATACGCACAGGGTGTCTGGGCAATGGTTCTTCTGATCGGCGTAATCGGTATTATCTATGCGCTGGTTGGCGGCCTGAAGATGGTAGCAACTGCAGATACGCTCAACGGTGTACTGCTTGTTATCGGCGGTTTACTGGTTCCGATTTTTGGCCTGTTGGCGCTCGGCAAAGGCAGCATTGGAGATGCAATGACCACTATTCTCAATGCAGCACCGGAAAAGCTCAATGCGATCGGTACCGAGCAGGATTTGCTTCCGTTCTCTACATTATTCACTGGATTGATGCCGGTACTCATTTATTACTGGGGCATGGATCAGGCGATTATCCAGCGTGCCCTGGCTGCTAAGAATCTGAAGGAAGGCCAGAAGGGCGTTATGTTTGCAGGCTTCCTGAAGCTTCTCACCCCGATTGTTCTGATGTTCCCGGGCATTATCTGTTTCCATCTGTTCGGCGCAGGCGGCATTGAAAACAGCGACCTTGCATATGCAACTCTGGTCAATCGCGTTCTGCCGAAGCCGCTGATCGGTCTGTTTATTGCAGCGATGTTTGGTGCGATCCTTTCTACCTTTAATGGCACGCTGAATAGTGTCAGCACGCTGTTTGCGATGAACATTTACAAGGGCAAAACCAAGGATGGCGAACCGGTTCCGGAGGAAAAGATCGTACGTGTTGGTAAGATTTGCGGCCTTATCGTAGGCGTATGCGCGATGTTCGTTGCTCCGATGTTTATGTATGCACCGGATGGACTGTATTCCATGTTCCAGCAGCTGAACGGTCTGTTCAATGTTCCGATCTTTACCATTATGGTAATGGGTTATCTGAATAAGAAGACACCTGCCATCGCGGCAAAGATTTCTCTGGTTGTCTTCATTGCAGTGTTCGGTGTTACAACATTCTTCATGGATCTTCCGATTTACTATCTGCATGTTTCTGGTATCATGTTTGTGCTCTGCTGCATCTTCATGTGGATCATGGGCAAGGTCAAGCCGACAGACAAGGTATTCGAGAGAAAGCGCAAGAATGTTGTCGATATCCAGCCGTGGAAGTATCGTTATGAGTTTGGCACACTGATTGCCTGCGGCGCAGTTCTGACTTACATCGCTCTGTCGCCAATCGGCTTTGCTTCTCCGGACGGAGCAGACTTCATGACTGGTGTCTGGATGGTTGTCGGCGTGGCTGCGACCTGTGTAGTTGGATTTATATTTAAGAAGATCATGAAGCGTTTTGACCGTGAGGTATATGAGGAAAAAGTGACAGAGGAAACATCTGTTGCTTGAATATAAGGAAAACATGTACTGCGGGGAGATATTCTCCCCGCAGAAGAGAAGGAGGTAACTATGATTACACAGCGTCTGGAGAAAATCAAGGCTCGTTTGTTTGAAAAAGAATTCCATGATCCTGGAGTTTGGTACTTTAAGAATGAATCTATTCTGAATGAAGATAACATCCACGAGCCACTGGTGGTTCGCAAGGGTATGGCTACCCGTTATATGGGCGAGAACCTGCCGGCATATATCCGCGACGACGAGCTGATTGTTGGTAATCCGAACATGAACAGCGTTGGTTTTGGCACTGTTCTTCCGATCTATGCAACCGAAGAAGAACTGGCATCCGCAGAGGCATACAAGCTCAATGAGAATTCTGTCTGGGGACACCATCCTCCGCACTGGGAGAAGGTTCTGCATGTAGGCTTCCGTGGTATTATGGACGAAATTCAGGCTGCAATGGAAAAGCAGTATGCAGCCGATGAACCGGATGAAACTGCAATCGCAGAATACCGTGCAATGCTGCTGGCAATTGAAGGCGTGATTCATTTCGCGGAGCGCCATGCACAGAAGGCATTGGCAGATGCAGCGACAGAGACTGATCCGCAGCGCCGCCGTGAGCTGCTGGAGATCAGCAAGGTTTGCTCCCGCGTTCCGTACCTGCCGGCAGAGACCATGCATGAAGCGCTGCAGGCATATTGGTTTACTTATGCCATGGTCAACAGCGGCGGTGAATATGTACCGCTGGGCCGCGTAGATCAGCATATCTTCCCGTACTACGAGCATGATATCGAAAATGGTCTGATTGATGACGAGCGTGCCAATGACCTGATCGGCTCCTTCCTGGCAAAGTGCAATGAGAGAATCTGCACCGATACCAAGAAGTGGGAAAACCATTATGACTTTGGCCTGTTCTCCCAGGGTGTGCCGCTGTCCTATTCCACTGGCACAGAGGAATCCGGCGGCCATGGATCCGGCGGCTATGATATCCGTGCCCTGAGCTATCAGGAAAACGAAAGCATTGACAGTGATGCGAACTTTAACTTCGGACAGTCCGGCAATGACTGGCTGATGAATATGATTATCGGCGGCGTCCGCAGAGACGGTGAGGATGGTACCAATGAAGTTACCTTCAAGCTGCTGCGTCTGCGCTTTGAGATGGGACTGCTGATGCCGACCCTGTCGGTACGTGTTTCCAGTAAGGCACCGGATCGCCTGTGGCGTGAGCTGGCGCTCTGCCTGAGACATTGTGAAGGCGAGCCGGCAATCTATAATGACGATGCGATTATCCCGGGCTTCGTGGATATCGGTGTATCTCTGGAGGATGCACGCGACTATTCCAACGATGGTTGCTGGGAGACGCTGATACCGGGCAAGAGCTACTTCAGCTATGCGCATATCATGAATCTGCGCTGCCTGGAGTGGGTATTCACCCGCGGTGTGACCGTGATGACCGGTGAAACCGAAGGCGTGGACACCGGCGCACTGGAAGACCTGAAGGATTTCGAATCGTTCTATCAGGCATACTGCAAGCAGGTTGACAGCCAGATTGATCTGCAGATCAGCCGCAGACTGGAAAACCTCGGTATGTCCGAGATGATCGCGCCGGACCCGCTGATGTCCACCATCATGGATGGTTGTATCGAAAAGGGTCGCGACATGACCGGAGCAAACATCCTGCCATATACCTTCCATCTGCTGCTGATTACCGGCCTGTCCAATGTGGTCGATTCCCTGTGTGCTGTCAAGAAGCTGGTTTATGAAGATGGCGTTGCAACACTGGAGGACTTCCGCGAAGCTATTCTGAACGACTGGAAGGGCTATGAAGAGCTCCGCCTGCGTGCACTCAACAAGGTGCCGAAGTATGGCAATGACGATGATTATGCTGATGACATGCTGCAGCGCGTGATGAAGGACTTTGAAGACTCCTGTGTAGCATGGCGCTTCAAGCAGGACAAGCTCAAGCTGCCGGTAGGCATCGGTACCTTTGAAAACTATGCGGCACTGGGACGTAACCTGAGCGCAAGCCCGGATGGACGTGGTTCCGGCGAGGCTCTGGCACCGAATTATTCCCCGACACCAGGCGTGGATGTCAATGGCCCGACTGCGGTAATCAAGAGCGCAACCCGTCCGGACCTGATGCGGTACTTCTGCGGTTGCCCGCTGGATATTTCCCTCAATGCCAATGAGTATCTGGGCGATGCCGGCGTTACCCGTATGGAAGGCGTCATCCGTTCGTTCTGTGACCTGGGCGGTCAGATCGCAACTATCACCACCACCAGCGTGGAAGAACTGAAGGACGCAGTTGTACATCCGGAGAAGCATAAGAACCTGAAGGTCAGAATGGGCGGCCTGTCCGCATACTTTATCGCGATGTCCGCGGTACAGCAGAAGAACATCATTCAGCGTTTCTCCAAGGGTGCTGTGATCAAATAAGTATAGGAGCAGGTATTATGACGACTGGACTGGTTTCGAACATTCAAAAATGCTGTGTCCATGACGGTCCGGGTCTGCGTACGGTGGTATTCCTGATGGGATGCCCACTGAGCTGTAAATGGTGCCAGAATCCTGAAAATCTTGCCTTAAAGCCCATTGTTCTGTACGATGAGGAAAAATGTGTCTCGTGTGGGCGATGCCTTCCGCATTGCCCGCACGGATGCGGCAGCCTAACAGAGAATGGGGTACAGTTTGACCGCAGCAAATGTACCAGTTGCGGCGCCTGTGTGGATTCCTGCTTTATCGAAGCAAAAAGCATGTGCGGAAAGCGGATGACAGTGGACGAGGTTTATGAAGCTGTCATGCGGGATCAGATTTTTTATCGGACCAGCGGCGGAGGCGTGACGCTGAGCGGCGGAGAACCCACGATGCATGCCGGATTCAGCGTTGCGCTGTTTCGGAAGCTGAAGCAGGCGAGCATTCATACTGCAATAGAGACCTGCGGTTTCTGTCAGAGCAATACCATGCTGCGGATTGCGGAATATACCGATTTGTTTCTGTACGACTTCAAAGCATATACGGAATCGGTGCACCAAAAATGGACTGGACAGGGAAATCAGCTGATTAAGGAAAATCTCAGGATGCTGCACGATATGGGCAAGCAGATTATTATACGCATTCCGTTGATTCCGGGTGTCAATGACAACGAGGAATTTGATCGCATGATGCAGTTCTTGCAGCAATTTCCTAAGTTGAAGCAAATTCACATCATGCCGTTTCATCAGATTGGAGCATCAAAGTACACGCTATCCGCCACACCGTATGAGCTGGAGGATATGCCGGAGTGTGATGCAGATCATGCCGAGCGACATGCGGAGGCAGGACGAAAGGCAGGATTTGAAGTGAACATCGGCGGATGGGATGCACAATAACAGAGAAGAAAAGAGGAAGAAATATTATGAAGCAATTTAAGCTGTTTATCAATAACGAATGGATTGACGCAGAAGGCGGAAAAACCTTTACCAGCACAAATCCGTGCACAGACGAAGTCATTGCGGAGATGGCGTATGCGTCTTTGGAGGATACCCGAAAGGCAATTGCTGCCGCAAAGGCCGCATTCCCGGCATGGGCAGCGCTGGATGCAGAAAGCCGCGCGAAATACCTGCACCGTGTGGCAGATATTCTGGAGAGCAGACTGGAGGAGTTTGCGCGCTGGGAGGCAATGGATACCGGCAAACCGATTAACGAAACCCGTACCATTGATATTCCGCTTGCCATTCGTGCCTTCCATTTCCATGCGGACAACATGAAGGCGCTCAACGGAAAGGTGATTCCGGTTCCGGGACAGCCGCTGTTTGACTATACCAGCTATGAGCCGTATGGCGTAGTGGGCAGCATTGCACCGTGGAACTTCCCGATCCATCTGCTGACCCGTTCGATCGCTGCGGCACTGGCTGCAGGAAACACGGTCGTTTGTAAGGCAGCAACCATGACACCGATTACCAGCCAGCTGCTGGGCGAGGTATTTGTCGAGGCCGGCGTGCCTGCGGGTGTTTATAATATCGTTTCCGGTTCCGGCGGAGTCGTAGGCGAAGAACTGCTGGCAAATGACGATGTTGCTATGGTAGCGCTGACCGGTTCGGAAGAAGTCGGCCGCCGTCTGATGACGGCATCGGCAGAGGCAAAGCATATCAAGCCGCTGTCCCTCGAGCTGGGTGGCAAGAGCCCGATCATCGTTGAGCCGGACTGCGACATGAATGGTGCACTCAATTCCGTCATTCTCGGATTCTGCATGAATCAGGGCGAGGTATGCGTTTCGACCTCCCGTCTGCTGCTGGCAGATGAGATTTATGACGAGTTCATGGAGAAGCTGGTTCGCCGCATCAAGATGATTCGGATCGGTGACTGCCTGGATGAGAACACCCAGATGGGTTCCCTGATCAGCCGCGGACACCGCGAAACCGTACATGGCTTCGTCGAGCGTGCGATTGCAGAAGGCGGCAGGGTAGTATGCGGCGGCAGAATGCTGACCGAAGCGCCGTATGACAAGGGCTGCTTCTATGAGCCGACCATCATTGAAAATGTTACGCCGGATATGGAATTGTTCCAGGAAGAGGTCTTTGGCCCGGTTCTGGCTGTTACCCGATACAAGGGAATTGATGAAGCAATTGAGCTGGCAAATTCGACTCGTTTTGCACTGGGCGCTGCAGTATTTACCGAAAATATCCGGAAGATGTACTGGGCTGCGGAGAAGATCGATGCAGGTACAGTATGGATGAACTGCACGACCAAGTCCAATATTGAGACTCCGTTTGGTGGCAATCGCAACAGTGGCCTTGGCCGTGAGGACGGCGTTGAGGGCCTGCTGGAATATCTGAAGGTAAAGAACCATATTTGGTATATGGGTAAGCAGTATGATAATCCGTATGGATTTGAAGACGAATAAAGCATAAACAGTTCATCGGCAAGGGGAAACATTCTCCTTGCCGGAATTGTGTAAATCATAAATTGAAATTATTAGGTGGTGTATTCGATGCAAAAAGCAGAAATGATACAGAATCTCAAGGAATTTGCAGCTGAGATCCGTTTGGAAACCTTGAAGATCATCGGCTCCCGTGGCTTCGGCCATGTCGGCGGTTCGATGTCGATGGCAGATGCAATGGCAGTGCTGTACGGCGAGGTCATGAACATCGATCCGAAGAACCCGCGCTGGGAGGATCGCGACTGGTTCGTACTGTCCAAGGGAC
>JAUNWG010000049.1 GCA_030540435.1 Eubacteriales bacterium | reverse complement strand
CAAGGGAAAAGGACGGCGTTAAACAGTATTTAAGGTCATTGGATTACTTTATGAATGAAGCCAAAAAGAAAAAGGTTGATGTCGCATTGAGTAATCATACATCTATTGACAACGGTTTAGAAAGAATTGCATATTCAAAAAAACGAATGGAATATATGCCCAATATTTATATAATAGGGCAAGATGGTTTCCAACGATATTGTCAGGTATTTAAAACATTAAGTTACGAAATGCTGGATAAACTGCAAGGCTCTAATTCTCCTAACTGATTGACCGCGTTCTCCCAGCTTTAAAGTAAAGGCCTTGAGCAACAGAAACTTTTTCTGCCGCTCAAGGTCTTTTTGATGGTATATTGTAATTTATGAAAGGCAGGGTCTGAAAAGCAATTGACCTTTCTTCAAAAAACTTGTATACTATAAAAAGCAGTTAGCTATAGCTAATAATTTTTATTCTATAACGAGGTGAAATTATGGGTTGGACGAAAAACTTTGGAAAACCAGAAGGAATATTGGGAAAAATAATTTTAAGCAGTATGAATTCAGGGCACACTCCTATTTCCAAATGGGGACTGCTCCACTATGACTGGAAACAGGATACGGTTGCCCTTGATATCGGATGCGGCGGAGGAATGAATGTCAAACGGATGCTGAAGCTCTCCCCAAAAGGCATAGCAGCTGGAATTGATATTTCTGACGAAAGTGTAAGAAAAAGCAAGCAGGTCAATCAGCGCGAGCTTGGAAAGCGATGCAGCATTAAGAAAGGCAGCGCAGATGCCATCCCATATAAAGATGAAACGTTTGACATAGTGACTGCATTTGAAACGATTTATTTCTGGCCGGATATCCCGAAAGCATTTGATGAAGTTATGCGAGTATTGAAACCGGGTGGAACGTTCATGGTCATCTGTGAGATGTCCGATCCGGACTGTGTGTGGAACAGGATAGTAGAAGGCATCAAAATCTATACAGAGGCGCAGTTAAAAAACTTCTTTACGGAAGCCGGATTTCAGGATATAAAGATCGACCACACCAAAAAGATACGGCTTTGTGTGACAGGAAAGAAAGCGTAAGATACAATCAAGCGAAGGAAGCCTTATCCTACATTGTTCTATCGCTCTCGATTTATGAAAGAAACTCTACTGTCACATTTTTAAATTGCTTTTCGTGAAATACCATGCGCCATTCTACATCATTCCGAGGTTCAAAGTGTAAAGCAGAACACGCTGTTCTGAATTTGCTTTGCTTATCAGTAGCAAAAATAATCGCGGTCGGCCCATCTGCACTGCCGATAATGCCGACTGCAGCTGCGGTCGGCCCAACAACAGGAGAAAATGACTCTTCCTGCTTTTCTTTGGGATCATCACTGTCCGCGCAGTCCGTTATAGTAAGCGCTTCAACAGGGATCTCCGGGGTAATGGTATAATCTAGGACAGAATAATGTGTCGGAAATTCCCAATGGTCCTGTCCAAAACCATCTGTGGACATGGTCTGCTGTCCATATTCACGTACGGTCAATGTATGTCTCTCTCCGGTTTTGGGATAAATAAAATCAAAGATATCTCCAGAGGATGCTACATGGAAATGAGGCCCGGGCACGCAAACTGGCTGCTGCTCCATTGTAAGGGAGAGCGTTTTGATTTTCGGACGGCGCTTGGTTTCCCAAGGAAATGCGTAACGGCAAATCATCCAGCCATAATCAGGATCAAGGCCATAGTAATCGATTATCCATTTTGCTTCTATCTCATTTATCACATTCTCTGGCAGGCAGGGGTTATAGCTTATGCTGGAGCCATGTGATGTTTGAAGCGTTTTTTCGTTCAATGTAAGCTGTGGGGTGAAAGAAAAGCTCAGCGGATTGTCTGTTTCAATTTCCATCTGCTGTTCTTTGGAAAAATAGTTATGTGACTCGTTTTCCATAGTAAAATCCCATTTGTCCATGAATGCACGGATTTTTGTCGTGTCGACTTGCATACAGAAATCAACAACCAATCCTTTGCCACATACGTAAATGGCAGGAATCAACCACTGCCGTCCTGCCCACACAAACTGCTTCCCAATGGCAATTTCTTTCCCGGCATGGTCTTTTCCATTGTGACCCCAAAAGTTTCCATCAAAATAAACATTCCATTGGGGAGCTTTCATCCCTGTTGCCGTATCCGTAACAAGATCATAGAATTCCTCGGTATATTGAATTTTGCTGTAATCAAATGACGACTGTAAGTCCTTCATGTACTGCCACGGCTGTTCCATGGCGGACAGATTCATTTTTTCTGCAATCTCATCCAGTATTTCTTTCTGTTCCGCTGTAATAGGATTTTCCTGTAAAAAGCTATCAAATTCTTCCTCATCCCACATCCATATCTGTTCCAATGCCGCTGTGTCTCCGCAAGCCAACAAAAGCCGCAAGAAATCGTTAAAATCCTTTGCCAAAGGATGTACAAACTCTGGGGCTGTATTGACAGGATTGACTGCAAACACCATCTCCCCAAAGTCGCGGATAAAGCAAAAATGAATTCCATCCACCCCCGCCGATCCGATTATAAATGCATCTTTCGGCGTACAAAAATAAGCTGTTTGGCTTGTATCCGGTATCATACCCAGTGAAGAAATATCAATGTTTGTCTTCAAAAATTTTTGATATGTATTCGCCATCATGCGTTCCTCCATGAAATTGGAATCACAATTAGTTTATCACAGAAGCAGGAACAAATCTACCTATCTGCTTTTTATCAATATGAAAAGGAGGCACGCTGTAACATGCCTCCTCAGTCTAAAGCCGCTGCCCAATGGCAGCTGGGATTACATAATGTGCTCCTCCGCACAGTTGTCCAAAACACGCACGCCCATATCGTCTCTGGAAGCGACCGGAAATACTGCAATGCTCGTATTGTCAAATTTAGAACATAGCCGTGCCTGTGGATTTAGACGCAAATCTTCTGGTATATTAGATTTTCCTGACTTTGACACAAAATCACCCCAGAACCAGTGTGCCACGATAAAAACAAATTATTCGCTAAAAAAACGGATGTCGCGCAGATTCTTTACCAGATATGCCGGTATTCAACATGGTTAACTACAACCTCATGTTGCAAATCCCGCATACTGCGCCATATACAGCTCATAATATTTGCCCTTTTTCTCAAGCAATTCGTCATGGCTGCCGCTTTCCACAATTGCCCCGTGATCCATAACCACAATGAGATCGGAATCACGGATGGTTGAAAGACGGTGTGCGATAACGATACTGGTTCTGTTCTGCATTACGTGCTGCATTGCACTCTGAATCGACTTTTCTGTACGGGTATCTACATTGGAGGTTGCTTCATCCAGAATCAAAATCTTTGGATCAGCGACAAAGGCGCGCGCAATCGCAAGCAGTTGGCGCTGTCCCTGACTGATATTTTCACCTGAACCGGTTAAAACAGTATCATATCCCTGCGGCAGCCGCTGCAGCATATCCTCGCAGCAGCTCATTTCCACAGCCTTTTGCATCTGCGCATCCGTAGCATTCTCATTTCCATATTTCAAGTTATGCCGAACCGTATCCGAAAACAGTACCGTATCCTGCAAAACAATGGCTACATTTTTCCGCAGATCGTCCCGTGAGATATTCTTAATATTCTGATGGTTTATGAGGATCTCACCGCTGTCAATGTCGTAAAACCGCATCAAAAGATTGACAATTGTCGTCTTGCCACTGCCCGTTGCGCCGACAAGCGCAATTTTCTTGCCAGACGGAACCGTCAAAGTAAAATCATGAATGACGGGATTCCCTGGTTCATACGCAAACCGTACATTCTGAAATGTAACAGTGGTATTTTCTTCTTCTGCGAGATCTTCGCCAGTTTTGTCTTCGTTTACCTCATCCAGCACGGTAAACACACGCTCCGCACCGGCAATCGCAGTTTGCAGCTGACCGTAAATCTGAGCGATCTCATTGATTGGACGGCTGAACTGCTTGGCATAAACGATAAAGGCAGAAATCACGCCGATAGAAATCAACCCATTGATGGAAAAATATCCGCCAAAAGCGGCAATAATAACGAATCCAATATTGCCGATACAGTTCATAATCGGCCCCATTATCCCACTGAAAATATCTGTTTTTATTCCGGCTTTTGTCAAGGAATCTGCTGTCCGGCAGAAATCCTCTGTCGTGATATCCTGATGATTATAAGCGACCACAGTACGATAACCGGAGATCATTTCTTCCACAGTGCCATTGAGCTGACCTAACAGCATCTGCCGTTTCCTCGAAAACTTACGGACCTTTCCGGAAAGCACCTTGGTCGCCACCAGTGTCAAAATAACTGTTGCGCAGCTGAGCAGCGCCAACTGCCAACAATACCACAGCATAATTACCACCGTGCCAATAATGGTTAAAACTCCTGAAAACAGAGACGGCAGGGACTGGGAAACAGTTGTCGAGATATTTTCAATATCATTGGTCATCCGGCTCATGACATCGCCATGGGAATGGGTATCCAGATAACGAACCGGAAGATCCACAATTTTCCCAAACAGCTCTTCGCGCATTCGCTTTACAATGCGCTGACTGAGTTTTGCACTGAACAGGTTTTGCAGCATCTGACTTCCGCTGTATAACAGATAGACGATAAGCATGAAAATCAAGGTCTGAGAAAGGTTTCCCGTTCTCGTTTTCGCAATAATATCAATGGCATTGCTTTGCAGGCTCGGCGCATAAATGCCGCAGAGCGTTCCGAAAATCACAATGATAAGCATACAAATTACCATTGCTTTCTCATGTGCAAAATAAGTAATGATTCGTTTTAGGGTTGCGCCCACATTTTCAGCATGCTGCACCTCGACAAAACGTTGGTGGCGATTCATACCGGGGATATTCCGTTCTGCCAATTTCTGTTCATTATGCGTACGCATGCTTTTCATCTCCCTCTCCAATTTGAGATTGATAAATGTCCTGATATGCCGAACAGGATCTCATCAGTTCTTCATGGGACCCACAGGCTGCGATCCTTCCATTTTCCAAAACAACGATCCTGTCCGCCCTGCGTACAGAGGCAATCCGCTGGGCAATTATGATCTTTGTGCTTTGCGGATTGGATTCCTGCAGTGCTGCATATAAATTTGCCTCTGTTTTCAGGTCAAGTGCGCTGGTCGAATCATCGAAAATCAAAATTTCTGCCGGTTTCAAGATGGCCCTCGCTATCGACAGTCGCTGTTTCTGACCGCCTGACAAGCTCATACCACGCTCAGCAACAGCAGTATCATATCCGTCAGGTGTCGAAGAAATGAAATCATCTGCTTGCGCTGTAACCGCAGCTGACTTGATTTTTCCCGTTGATGCGTCCGGTGCGCCCCACGTGATATTTTCATGGATCGTTGTACTAAATAATTCGCTCTTTTGCAGTACAATTGAAATTTTTTCACGCAATGCCTTTTGCCGGTAGTTGCGCACATCAATCCCATCCACAAGTACAGTTCCCTCTGTGGCATCATAAAAACGGGGAATCAAATGAACCAATGACGTTTTACCGCAGCCGGTCGTACCCATAATCGCAAGCGTTTCGCCCGGATGCACGGTCAAATTGATGTGGTCAAGTACGATCTGATTGCTGCCAGGATAAGCAAAAGACACATCACGGAACTCTATTTTTCCCTGCTGCTCGGTTTCTCCATCAAAGGTACCATCTTTCAGCTCTGGCTCACTGTGTAATATTTCTTTGACTCTCTTCCATGAAGCAATGCCTCTGGAGATATTCTGAAACAGCAAGACCAGCATCAGAATTCCATTCAGAAGCTGTGTCGTATAAGTGATCGCCGCCATGATATTTCCCGGCGTTGCACCGCCGCCTCTTACCTCAAAAGAACCAACCAGCAGAATGATGCCAACTACAATATACATCAATGCATTAATGATGGGATTCATAAAAGCAAAAATTACAAGCACACGCAACTGCGTTTTGATTAGTTCATCGTTCGCTTTGCCGAACCGTACTTTCTCATAAACTTCCCGTACACATGCCTTAATCATGCGAATGCCGGATACATCTTCCTGCATGATTTCATTAATAGAATCCAGCTGTGCCTGTAATTTAGAGAACAACGGGTTGGCTTTTGCCATGCAGAAAACCAAACAGCCAACGATCAGTGGAAAAGCACACAACACAACCAGTCCAAAATCCCGATTCAGCCGGAACATACAGTACATGCTGCCGAACATAAGCAGAGACGTGCGGATCATGCCGCGAACAAACTGCGAAACAAAATTCTGTACCTGTGTAATGTCATTGGTCACTCTTGTCACCAAAGAACCTGTTCCGAACTGGTCGAGCTGTGGAAACGAAAAAGTCATGATCTGGTGAAAACAGTCTTTGCGCATTTCGTTTCCAATGTTTTGGCCAGACATATGCACAAACACATTATTGAGGGAACCGCAAAGACCACCAAACAGTACGAGCACGATCATCTGGAGCCCCAGCTTCCAAATCAGGTTTAAATCTCCGATGCCGCCGTTATTCAGCCCCAACACACCATCATCTACAATTTGGCTCATGATTCCGGGCTGAATCAAATCCATCGTCACTTCGCCAATCATAAACAGACCTGCAAGAATAGCAAACAGAAGATATTGTCTGATATATTTCCACATAGCTTATTCTCCCCTTTGGCGGTGTATATTTTCGTGATGATGTTCACAATGATCGTGGCCGTCCGCAATACCTCGGTAGCGTTTTTCCCAATCTGCATTGATCCTTTCCAACAAGGACAGCAGTTCATTTTTTTCGGCATCGGACAAACAGGCAAACATTTGCTCATGACGGTGAATCCGCTGTGCCCTAGCTTCTGCAGCTAACACTTTTCCCGTTTCAGTCAGTGCAATATCTGCGGTTCTCCGATCTGTTTCATTTGGAGTGCGTTTGATATACCCTGCGCTTTCCAGTTTGGCGATCACTTCGCTGGCAGATCCAGGTTGGATGCCAAGACGTTCTGTGAGCTTCCGTTGTGTAATACTGCCGCCAATTTCGTCTAAAATGATCAGGACGCGTTTTTGGCTTCCCTTCCCCTCATATAAAAGACGCATCGTATGGCCCAAATCACGCAAATTAATCACGAGCTTATCATTTGTGCCAACAGTGTCGTAGTGTGCTTTGTGCCATGCGTTATGTTCTTTATTTTCTCTATGATTTTTCACAGTATCATCTCCTCTGCAATATATTTAGGTACCTTATAATTATATCCCCTCGACGCCAAATATGTCAATGTATCTTGTATAAAATGTCAAAACAGGCTGTTTGACTTTCGGGCAATCATCTCTATAATGTTTTATGTATGTGTAATGCATTTTTAATATCTTTTTGAAACAAAATTTTATATAAAACTATGGAGAAAGAGAGTTTCTGACTATTATGAAGTATGATATGACTCAGCATGCAATCTTCCTGTCCAGACTGAACCGATTTGTTGCAGAAGTGGAACGAGATGGATCGATCGAAACGGTCCATGTGAAAAATACTGGTCGTTGCAAAGAATTACTCCTACCGGGAGCAGAAGTAATTTTACAACAGTCTGATCATAAGAATCGAAAGACAAAATATGATTTAATTAACGTTTATAAAAAGAACTTTGGTTGGGTTAATATTGACAGTCAAGCGCCAAATCGCGTCGTCAAGGAATGGCTTTCGACGCAGAATTATAGCTGTATTATCCCTGAATATAAATACGGAAATTCTCGGATCGATTTTTATATGGAAAAGAATACCCGGAAATACTTGATGGAAGTAAAAGGCTGTACACTGGAAATTGACGGCATTGGATACTTTCCTGATGCTCCCACAGAGCGCGGTGTAAAGCATCTTCGAGAATTGATCCAAGCCACACAGGAAGGATATCATTGCATTGTCGGATTTGTGATTGCAATGGATGGCATCACTGAAGTGCGAGCCAATGTATCCACTCACCCGGAATTTGGCGAAGCTCTAAAAGATGCACAGTCTGCAGGCGTCGAGATTTTGGGATTGGGGTGTAAAGTTACTGAAAATACACTGGAAATCAATACTGTCACAAAATTATAGCCAATCATAAATAGAATGGGAACGGCGTATCCCGCGTTCCCTGATTATGAAACCTTTTCTGCTCTGCTTTACAGCGTTTATATAAATGAGGGGATTCTCTATACAGCCATGCATGTTATCGACCATTCGTCAGCAACAATCTGCACAAAACTGCACGTTTTTCAAAAAAAATGTAAATATAACGAGAAAATCTCTTGTTGTTTGTATGAGTTTGTGGCATAATGAAAAGAAATAACGACATCCATGTTTGATCTATCATCATGGAAGGGGAAAAGGAGTAAATCAGATGCAGAATCATCAGGTCGTTCTGATCATTGACTTTGGCGGTCAGTACAATCAGCTGATTGCCCGCCGGGTTCGCGAATGTAATGTATACTGTGAAATTAAGCCGTATACCACCCCGTTAGAAGAAATTAAGGCGATGAATCCGAGCGGTATCATCTTTACAGGTGGCCCAAACTCTGTTTTTGATATGAGTTCACCGCACTATTCAAAGGATATCCTTGAAATCGGTGTGCCGATACTCGGTATCTGCTATGGCTGTCAGCTGATTGCATGGATGGATGAAGGTGAAGTAAAAACTGCCCCGGTATCGGAATATGGCAAGATTGAACTGCAAGTGACCGATCCGGCATCGAAGCTGTTTCAGAATGTTCCGGAACAGTCTGTTGTCTGGATGAGCCACACCGATTATATTTCAGCTCCACCGCAGGGCTATACGATCATTGGCAGAACCAACGATTGTCCATGTGCTGCAATGCAGAATACACAAAAGAATATCTATGCTGTTCAGTTCCACCCAGAGGTCACGCATTCTGAGTATGGCAAGCAGGTATTGCATAATTTCCTATATAAAATATGTCAGTGTTCTGGCGACTGGGTTATGGATAACTTTATCGATAATACAGTCGCAGAGCTTCGTGAGAGAATTGGCGATAAAAAGGTCGTGCTTGGCCTTTCTGGCGGTGTAGATAGTTCCGTCGCTGCCGGACTGCTGTCACGCGCTGTTGGAAAACAGCTCACCTGTGTTTTTGTCGATCAGGGCCTCATGCGCAAGGATGAAGGTGATTTTGTTGAAAAAACCTTCACTACCATGTTTGATATGAATTTTGTACGCGTTAATTGTGGCGATCATTTTATGGCAAAGCTGAAAGGTGTGACAGACCCGGAAACCAAACGCAAGATCATTGGCGCTGAATTTTATAAGGTTTTCTGGGATGAGATCCGCAGCCAGGCTGAAGAAGGCTTTTTTGCACAGGGCACGATTTATCCGGATAGAATCGAATCTGGCAAGGGCAAGAGCGATGGCAAGGCAAATACTGCTGTCATTAAGACTCATCATAATATGGCAAAAATACCGGAAGACATCCAGTTCCTTGGTACAATTGAGCCGCTCGGCGATCTTTTTAAGGATGAGGTGCGCGCTGTCGGCGAAAAACTGGGCATTCCAAAGGAATTGGTATGGCGTCAGCCATTCCCAGGACCAGGTCTTGGCGTAAGAATTATCGGTGAAGTGACAGCTGAAAAGGTAAAGGTGTTGCAGGAAGCTGATTGGGTTCTTCGTGACGAAATGTCAAAGAATGGATATGAAAAGGAGCTCGCTCAGTTCTTCTGCGTTCGTCCTGGTGTAAATACCGTTGGTGTAATGGGCGACCATAGAACATATGATAATCTTGTTGCGATCCGTGCAGTGACTACAGATGATTTTATGACAGCCGATTGGGCAAGAATTCCATATGATATTCTCGCAAAAGTATCCAACCGCATTACCAATGAGGTGGAGCATGTTAACCGCGTAGTTTATGATATTACTTCTAAGCCGCCGGGAACAGTAGAGTGGGAATAAGAAAACATAACTTCTGTGCGGTATAAATGCTGAATTTCTGTTGAAATAACAGATTGTTAGAATATATTTTGCAATATAAAAATATGTAAATTTAAAGAATTGGCTTCCTTTACTAAAGCATTTTGGGCAATCATAGACCATGTATTTGCTTTATGAAGGGAGTCTTTTCTTATGTCTAATAAGCAGTCAAAACCTAGGTTGTGTTTAAGAACGCAGTTCCAAAACTCACACAAAAAAGCCATCCACCAAAGTGGACGGCTTTGCAAACAAAATGAATTTACTTTTGGTTTTATCATTCTACACGTTCAACATACTCCTTTGGCGACAATCAATAATTGCCCGGATATACTGTTCCAAAATATCCTTTGTCCGTTCCACACCTGCGGTCGATGTACTGATAGAGAGATCGTAGCCTCTCGAATCCCCCCATTTGTTCTGGCAATAATAATTGTGATACATCTTTCTCTTGCGGTCATTTCTGCTTATAATCATCTTTGCACTTTCAGCTGATACATTCTGAATCCGCATAATTCTCTCACACTTTGTTTCTAACCGCCCAATGACAAAGATAGAAATTAAAGCCGGACAATCCTTTAAGACTTCTTCTGCACAACGCCCTACAACAACAAAGGATTCTTTCTCCCGGGCCTTTCGTCTCAAATACTCAAATTGTAGCTCTGCAATGTTTTCTTCCACAGAATTACTATATCCCCGCACCGTGCGCGAAAGCCAAGGGAACTTTGGCGCTTCGTCATATCGTTTCAGATGTGTACTGCAAACCTGCTGCTCCTCTGCAATTTTTTCTAAAATATTTTTATCATAAAATTCCAGGTTAAACCGTTTTGCCAGCGCTTCGGCAATCTCATGCCCACCGCTGCCATATTCACGTCCAATCGAGATAATAAGCTGTTGATCCATCTGTTCCATCTCCTTTTCTGCACGTATATTTTTTCCCTGTCAGCAATACCGCAAAAAAATCAATAACATTGACACTGTAATAACAATAACAGTCGCAGGAATCGCTGTTTTGCAATATTTTCCCCAACCGATTACATGTCCATTTCTTGCTGCTACGGAGATGCCGACAACATTTGCCGATGCGCCGACCGGTGTGGCACTGCCACCGACATCTGTTCCCATTGCAAGTGCCCACGAAAGCGTTGAGAGATCTACTCCCTGGGTTATTGCGAGAGATTTGATGACCGGGATCATTGTCGCGGCAAACGGAATATTATCTACAATCGCACTCGTAATTGCGGACAGCCAGATAATAATTGCGATCATCAGTTTTAAATTTCCACCGCTTGCAGATCCGATTATGCCTGCAAGATGCTCTAGAACACCAGTCTGTTCCAAACCACCTACAACGATAAATAATCCGATGAAAAACAATAATGTCTGATAATCCACTTTCTGTATCAGCACACCTGCATTTGCGCCGGCAGCAATCAGCGTAATTACCGCAATGAAAATACCGATAAAGGCCACTGTCAGCCCGGTCTGTGCGTGAGTCACGAGCATCACCACTGCGCAGACAAAAATCATACTGCTGATGACAAAATCCTTTTTATTGGTAATTGCTTCTTTTGGCGTTGGAAGCGCTACGATATCCTTGATTGAAACACGAACTGCAGACAATTCCTTTCGAAATGCCAGATAGAAATAGAGGATTACCAGAACTAAACTGACTCCAGCAATCAAGCCCGTGTTAAGCAGAAAATCACCAAAGGAATATCCCAGCGAAGTTCCAATAATAATATTGGGAGGATCCCCACACATAGTTGCCGACCCGCCAAGATTGGCGCAAAAAATTTCTGACAAAATCATCGGAATCGGATCAAATTTCAACATTTTTCCCAATTCTATCGTCACTGCCGCAAGAAACAGAATAACTGTAATACTGTCAATGAACATCGCAAGCAGCGCAGACATTATCATAAAAGCGATAAACAGCGGAATCGGTCTGTAGTTGACCATTTTTGCGAGTTTCATGCAAAGCCATCGAAAGAACCCGGCTTTTGCCATCCCTTCTACCATGACCATCATACCCGCGATAAAAAAGATCGTTGCCCAGTTGATTCCGCTGGTAGATTCCTCTGCTTTCCCAGCTGTATACCAAAAATCCAAGCTGAAAATACTTTGTACATTCAATGTTTCCCAAATTGCATCTGCGCTGTGCATACAGATCCCGAATACCAATACGATCATTAGCAAACCGCAGGCCAATGTGACATATTGCCGTTCATATTTATCCGTGACAATCAGGACAAACATCACAACAAAAATAACTACTGCTAAAATTTGTTCTATCATAAGACAGCCCTTCCGTTCTACTCCACCTCGTCTTTGAGATAATTTTGATTGTATTATAATATTATACTAAATTTCCTATAAATAATCCATAATTTTTGTGTAAATAGATGTGCAAACCTTGTGTGCTCGTTGAGAATTATTGCCAAATCATCTCAATTCAAACATAACGGTAATTTTGAACTGGTCATATATCACGAAATGGAATCAGACTTGTAAACTTACCGTAAAAATCCAACCCACTTCGCTTGAAAATCAACATATGATATGATATATTATCAATGGTGGCGCAGTATTCTAGTCAGTTTTTTGCGTTCCTAAGACGGGCCTAAAAATCCGTAGAAGGGCACATCGATGAAGTCTCTGGTGTTTGCTTCTTACGCCCAGTTTGGGGTGGATGCTGGAGGTTAAGGATTAAGGATAGTTCTTAATGGCATAAGCTCAATTCCTTTTTCCGCGGAGACCTATTGCTGTGGAACACCTATACATCTTCGGATTGATGGATGTTCTACGGGATAGGATAAAACCTGCAATGCGGTGCGAATGCAGCTTTGACTGCAAAGACGCTGTGTGCAGCGTAGCCTGCCTTGCGTGAGTTGAGGGGATCAGGTATCCGCAGGTCAACCATCATGGCCATGATGATTACCTGTGCTGGCTTGTGAAACTCCTCTTGCAAAAGAGGCTAAGAATGCAGATTGCTGTCGTGGAAATCACCTAGACTGTCGTAATTGGGCAGGCAGGGGATTGCAGTACGGACTAAGTGGCAATTCGGTCCCGGAATCGGCAACGACCCGGCGCAGACCATAATGGGAAACCGCCAACTGGCAACGGTTGGTCGTCTGCGGGGAAATCCAACCGAACCTCAAGCCGTAAGATTTACCTTGTCTGCTGCCACCCTTGTATGAAAAAATCTGTATTAAATGATATACTCCCTTTCAGGAAGGCAATGAAAAAGCATTGTCAGCCCGAAAGGGAGTATTTTGTATGTCACATAAGAGCAAAGCAATCCAGATTTACTCTGGCTCTGTTTGGGATAAATCTGTCACCACTAGATGATAGATGTCCTTATAATATAACAAATGTGCATGGATTTTCTCATTCAACACGCAGTTCTTCGATCTTCTTTTCATCCGGTGTAACAAAAGCTGTTTGATATACATGATAGATGACCATGCCCGGCTTTGCGCCATTTGGTTTTTTGATATTTCGCACCTGAGAATAATCGACCGGAATCTGAGCGGAACCGCGTGCCTGCGAATGCCATGCTGCAATTTCAGCTGCTTCTGTCATGGCTTCATTCGTCGGCTCCCGCCCATCACATACCAGAATCACATGGGAACCGTGAATTTTCTGTGTATGGAACCACATGTCACTCTTAAATGCAGTTTTTAACGTGAGCAAGTCATTTTGCGTATTATTCTTTCCGGCAAATACATCAAAGCCATCACTCGTTCTATAGTGGAATGGTTTTCCCTGTACCGGCTTTGCATGGCGGCGTTTCTTTTTATCCTGCTTGGCAGATAAATAACCGGTAGCTACCAGTTCTTCATTGATTTGCGCCAAATCCGTCAGATTTTCTGCTTCTGTAATAGCTTCCAGAACGCTGTCCAGATACAACAACTCTTGTTCTCCCTGCGCGATCTGTTCCGTCAGCTTTTCTTCTGCATTTTTCGCTTTGGTATACAATTTGAACTGCTTTTGTGCATTTTGTTGAGGTGAAAGTCGGATATCCAGCTCCAGTTCAATTTCCGGACAAGCCGGATCAAAATAATCAATCACCTTTACCTTACGGGAGCCCGGTGCGATCTGATATAGATTTGCTGTGATCAAATCACCGCGCCGCTTATATTTCTCACGCTTTTGTGAGCTGCTCAGCTCTTTGCGCTGTGCAGCGAGCTTACGGCGTACACGGTCACGTGCATTCTGAATGGTGTGCGTCATATTCTGTGCACGGCGTCGAATGCGTTCAATACTACTTTTTTTCTCATAAAAATCAGCCAATAGCTTGGAAAAGCTCTCCGCCTGTGTATTCTGCATTAACCCGCCATATTGCATGACTGGCATGATCGTATAATCAAATACCGATCCATCCTCTGCATGGGTCAGCAAATACGGTTTCAAACGGTTGTCTTCTATCATCTGAACAAAGTCTGCAAGTACAGCTGCAAGGCTAGCTCGTTCACTATCTGTTAGGTCACACATCGGCTTCTCGATCTCTCCGCATGCACGGCAGGCAAGTTCACGGCACAATAACGGTGATAAGCCCTTGAAATGCCCTAAAATCCAGCGGTCGATCGCGGTGTCATCCTGCGCTGTATGGATCGCCGCTGCAACACCTGCCTGTGATACCTCTAATAGATTGATTTTGTCCTGCGGTGGTGGCATGTGATAAAATAATCCTGGCAATACCTGCCGCTTGCCGGAGGTGTCTCCGTCAATACGCTTGACTGCATCCAGAATACGTCCTTCTGCGTCATACAGGATAATATTTGAATATTTTCCCATCAATTCAACTGCTAAATATTTTTTGCTGGGCACTCCCAGTTCATCTACCGTATCACATGTAATAATCGCCATGCGCTCCATATCCGGTGAAGTGACCGAAACAATTTTTGCACCCTGCAAGTGCTTGCGCAGCAGCATACAGAACATCGGTGGTGCTGCCGGATTTTCACGCCCTGTTTCAATAAAATGCATCCGCGGCGCACCTGCACCTACGGACAGCAGCAGTTTGACACCACCATGCATCAGCCGTACAGATAACACGATTTCATCTCGTTCAGGCTGGTAAATTTTATCAATACGTCCCCCTGCCGTACGTGCATCAATCTCACGTACTGTGGCAAGCAGACATACAGCATCCAATGGCATATTGATTCTTACTCCTTTTACGATTTCTTTTTATCCAAATTATACCCGAATCTTTACAAGTTTTCAACATGCACTACTTAATCGACTATAGTAGCAAATATAAAACCCGTTTTCCCATCGTGAACTGTACTCCAGTTTTTTCATCCACTATAGCAAAAATCCGCTTATCTCCATATAGCAGACAAGCGGATTTTAATTTTATTTTTTATCGCGTCAGTTTCTTTGCCCAATGACCGTAATTTACCTTGATAAATGCCGGGATGCATTTAAACAGCTGGTCTAGGTTCAGACACCATACCACAACAATCGGGGATGCCTTAACGACAAATGCCATCACAAAGGACAGCGGAATAACGATGCACCATATGCTGACAAGGTCAAGTATCATGGCATAGCGGGTTGCACCGCCGCCCTTAATGATACCGGAATTGACCGGCATCTGATAAGACATACCGACCATGACAACGCACAGGATATGCAGGAAGGATCGCGCCATCTCGCGGCTTTCATCCGAAAAGCTGTACAATGCCAGTACCGGTTCTGTCAGGGCAAACAACAGGATGCCACAGCAGATGCCCATGCACAGGAACAAAATTTGAAACGTCTTGGCGTAATCCTTGACTACTTTCATATCTCCCTGCCCAATTGCCTTGCCAATCAGGACATTTGCCGTGGAGGCTGAGCCTACTGCAACTGTCTTAACAATCAAAAACAGATTGGATGCCATGCTGTTCGCCGCAATCGCACTGGAGGTCAGATGACCAAGGATAGCTGTCTGCATCGCCGTATTGAAGCCCCACATAGCGGCTATAAAAATAATCGGAATGCTTACACGGTAGTAATCCGACATAATAGTACGGTTCAGCTGCAGAAAATCCTTGAGCTTTAGGTGTAGATTTTTTTCCTTTTTCTTTATGTAAAACAGGATAATGACAAATTCAACAATGCGTGCTGTCAGCGTGCCAATCGCAGCGCCCTGTACGCCCAGCCGCGGCATTCCAAAATGTCCATAAATCAATACCCAGTTAATGCAAAAATTAATACATAGTGTACTGATCGACAAATAAAATGCAATTTTTACAATTTCCGTACTGCGCAGGACTGCCAGCAAGATCGTCGTTATGCAGAAGAATGGATAAGTAAAGCGGACAATATTCAAATAGCGTACGCCCTCTGCAATAATTGCAGTATCCTTTGTGAACAGTCCAACGACCTGTGTTGGGAACAGCGACACAATAACAAACAACGCCAGCATCAGCACCAGCGCCGTACGCATGGCAACACTGGAAATCTTTCGGATGGAATTGGTATCCTTTTTGCCCCAATACTGTGAAGCAAGAATAACCAGACCATCGCCAATACCAATCAACAAATTCTGGTAAATAAACTGAATCTGGTTTACTGCCGTGACACCGGAAAGTGCGCTTTCTGAAAAGCGTCCCAGCATCAGATTATCCGTCAGGTTAACGCTGAGTGAAACAACATTCTGTAGGATGATCGGCAGCGCCAAAAATATAAAGGTACGGTAAAACCTTTTGTCTTTTACAATCGTAGCCATCTTCTCACCAATTACAGCAGTGTATATTCGAGCATAACCCGCTGGACGCGGCTGCCGTCTGTAACACCGTCCGGCAGAAGTGCAAGCGCAACCTGAGCCAGTTGCGCGTCTGGTTCGCTTTCATTCCGCAGCATTGCGTAATCCCCGTCGATGGTCACCACGGTATAATTGACCGGATCTGCAAATCCCATTTCTTTTCCTCCTCATGTCACGCTTCAATTGCCTTTTAGTTGCTTTTATTTTACCACTTTTTTACTCTACTGCATATCAATTTCTTGCTTTTTAGTGCATTGTAAATTATACTTATATAACTTATGTAATTGAGAAAAAATATAGTCAAAATTACTATTGATTCTTATTTCAAAATCTGGTTATCTAAATATATAGATTTTAAATCTGCATTTCAGATAGTGAGGTAAAAAATATGAGTGCTATGGAA
>JAUNWG010000147.1 GCA_030540435.1 Eubacteriales bacterium | reverse complement strand
GGCTGCGCATATCCTCAACCATCTGGTCAGCACGCTGAACCAATTCATTCGGCGAGGTTTTCAGTGCAGATGCAACCGAGCTGAGCATCTTCTGCCGCTCTTCGAACATCTGCATAAATGCCTTACCAGTCAGCGCTTCAATACGGCGTACACCAGCAGCGACAGAAGCCTCGCTGACGATCTTAAACATACCAGCCTTCGCTGTGTTATCCAGATGTGTGCCGCCGCAGAACTCGATGGAGTAGTCGCCTGCACGGACAACGCGAACGATCTCACCGTACTTTTCTCCGAACAGTGCCATAGCACCCAGCTTCTTTGCCTCATCGATCGGCATCTCATCGGTACGCACTTCAAGACCATCCAGAATGACATTATTGACAATATGCTCGACCTTCGCGATCTCTTCTTCAGTCATTGCAGCAAAATGGGTAAAGTCAAAGCGTACATGGTCAGCATCGGTATAGGAACCTGCCTGCTCGACATGGCTGCCCAGAACCTCGCGCAGCGCCTCCTGCAGCAGATGGGTCGCGGTATGTGAGCGACAAATCGCCTGACGGCGTTCCGGGTCTACCTTGCAGGTAACAGTATCGCCGCGGCTGATTACACCCGATTTTACAACACCGGAATGCAAATAAATGCGTCCGTCACCATTCTTCTGTACATTGTCGATCTCGATCTCACAGTCGCCATGCGAAATTGTACCATGATCCGGAACCTGACCGCCCATTTCTGCATAGAATGGCGTTTTGTCCAGAACAACCGTTACCTTAGAGCCTGCGCGGACTGCATCGGTGCTCTCGCCTTCGGTAATCAGCGCCATGACATTGCCTTCCGCCTCCAGCGTGGTGTAGCCACAGAATTCCGTATTGAGGGACTTATCCAGACCGAGATCTTCTGATGCCCAGCCGACGTCACCCATACGCTTGCGATCCTCACGGGAACGCTCCTTCTGCTCCTGGATCAGTGCATCAAAACCATCGCGGTCGGTGGTCATGCCCTGCTCCTCCAGAATCTCAATTGTCAGGTCGATCGGGAAGCCGTAGGTGTCATGCAGCTTAAACGCATCAGCAGCCGGAAGCTCCTTGCTGCCAGCCTGCTTTGCAGCAGCGATCATATCGTTCAGGATGGACAGACCTGCATCGACAGTTGCATCGAAGCGCTCCTCCTCAACCTGAATGACCTTACGGATATACTCCTGCTTCTCAACCAGTGCCGGATACGCGCCGCCGCTCTCTTGGATGACGGTATCACATACCTGATAGAGGAACGGCTTGTCAATGCCGAGCAGCTTGCCGTGACGTGCAGCGCGGCGCAGCAGACGGCGCAGAACGTAGCCGCGGCCTTCGTTGGACGGAATAACGCCGTCACAGATCATCATAACAGTAGAACGGATGTGGTCTGTGATAACGCGAAGCGATACATCGATCTTATAGGACTCGCCATAGGTCTTGCCGGAAATCTTAGAAACATGATTAGTAATATTGCGGACAGTGTCTACGTCGAACAGCGAATCAACATCCTGCATAACAACAGCCAGACGTTCCAGACCCATGCCGGTATCGATATTTTTCTGCACCAGCTCGGTATAGTTGCCCTGACCGTCGTTGTTAAACTGGGAGAATACGTTGTTCCATACCTCCATATAGCGGTCGCAGTCACAGCCGACCGTACAGCCCGGCTTTCCGCAGCCGTACTTCTCGCCACGATCATAATATATCTCAGAACATGGGCCGCACGGACCAGAGCCATGCTCCCAGAAGTTGTCTTCCTTGCCAAAGCGGAAAATGCGATCTTCCGGAATGCCAATCTGCTTGTTCCAGATTTCAAACGCCTCATCGTCGTCCTCATAGATAGACGGATACAGACGGTTCGGATCAAGCTCCATGACCTCGGTCAGGAACTCCCAGCTCCATGCAATCGCTTCCTTCTTGAAGTAATCGCCGAAGGAAAAGTTGCCCAGCATTTCAAAGAATGTGCCGTGACGTGCGGTCTTGCCGACGTTCTCAATGTCACCGGTGCGGATACACTTCTGACATGTGGTAACACGGCGACGCGGCGGCTCCTGTTCACCGGTAAAATACGGCTTGAGCGGTGCCATACCGGAGTTGATCAGCAGCAGGGACTTGTCGCCCTGCGGGATCAGAGAAAAGCTCGGCAGTCTCAGATGCTCTTTGGATTCAAAGAATGCCAAAAACTTTTCACGGATTTCATTTAAACCCATGTACTGCATGTAATTTGCCTCCATATCATATATAAAATAATTATTTTACAGCAATCAAACGTGACACACGCAAGAAAAAGCCCCCGCCCCGATTATAGGGGCGAAGGCTGTGCTACGCGGTACCACCCTAATTTGCCGCCAGAAGCAGCATCTCAGTGCGTCCTTAACGCGGACAAACGGTCCGGTTCTATCCCGGACAGCTCAGAAATAGCTGACAGAGAACTGCACTACGGGGCTTCCACCGTCCCCCGCTCTCTAAAAGGCAGTTTTCCGCTGTCTCGTTTCCTCATCGCTATAATAGCTGTATATCGTTTTTATTATACACGTTTCGAATTTTTTGTCAACCTTTTTTAATCGGATTTGCAGCCTTCTCCTTGCGGAGGATGGAGAATTCCGATACCTGAAATGGAAATTTCATATGGATCCGCATCATAGCGGAACGCGCGGCATCCAGAATTTCACCATCGTCATTGCGCATTTCCTCCACTTTGAAGCAATAGACAGGCTTTCCCGGCTGCATCAGCTCAAGCGTATCGCCTGCAAAGAAGCGGTTTTTCAGAACAAACACCGCGTTGCCGTCTGCATCGCATGAGTCAAACAGCGCAGCGATCTCCCAATCGCGGATGTACATGACATCGGGATAATACTGCCCCTTGGGGTCACGCCCGAAATAAAAGCCGGTAAAATATTCACGGTGGCTGATCTTGCCGATCTCCTCCCGGATATCCTGCGGGACAACATAATCCGATGTCGGATTCTCAAAGTAGGCGTCTACAGCCCGACGATATGCCGCCGTAATGCCCGCGGTATAATAGGCTGTTTTGGCGCGTCCTTCGATCTTGAAGGAAGTAACACCTGCGGCGATCAGCTCCGGAATGTGGTCGATCAT
>JAUNWG010000048.1 GCA_030540435.1 Eubacteriales bacterium | reverse complement strand
TCTTTGCAGCAGCCTTTTCCATTGCTGCCTTCTTTGCAGCTGCCTGCTTTGCCTTAATCTCCTGCAGCTCCTTGACCTTCTCCGGGGTGTTCCACGGCTCGATGATGTGGCGCGGGCAAGCCTTTGCACACATCTGGCAGCCCTTACACTTGGTATAGTCGATTACCGGCAGGTTGCCATCCATGTGGATCGCGTCAAACTTACAGGTCTTGACACACAGGCTGCAGCCGATACAGCCGACTGCACATGCGTCCATAACTTCCTTGCCCTTTGCCTTGGAGGAGCAGTCGATACGAACGCTATTCTTCTCCGGTACCAGGCTGATAATATGCTTCGGGCAGGCCGAAACACACTTGGAGCAGGCGGTACACTTTTCCGTGTCAACCTTGGCTACGCCGTCGACAACATGGATCGCGCCGAACGGGCATGCCTTTTCACAGGTGCCCAGACCCAGGCACGCAAATGCACATTCCTTGTAGCCGTTTGCTACGCGGACTGCACCGAGGCAGTCCTCGATGCCTTCGTAATTTGCACGGTTCTTTGCATTGCCGCAGGTGCCGGAGCAGTGTACATGTGCCACCATCTTCTCGGACTCTGTGACCTCTACGCCGAGAACTGCTGCGATCTTTGCAGCCGCTGCTGCGCCGCCGACCGGGCAGCCGTTGACCGGCGCCTTGCCCTCGACAATAGCAGTAGCCAGACCATTACAGCCCGGATAGCCGCAGCCGCCGCAGTTTGCGCCCGGCAGGCACTCCTGCACCGCCGGAATACGCTCGTCAACCTCGACCGCAAAGATTTTTGATGCGAATGCAAGGATCAGGCCGAACAGCAAGCCCATAACGCCCAGAACCAGCACTGCATAAACAATACTCATCATTTGTTATTCACTCCTATTCTTTGACAGTCGGGATTACCAGATCTTCATGCCGCTGAAGCCCAGGAACGCCATCGCCATCAGAGATGCGGAAATCAGCGCAATCGGGAAGCCCTCAAAGCACTTCGGGCACTCTGCGGATGCATCCAGACGCTCGCGGATGGATGCAAACAGAACGATGGCCAGCGTGAAGCCAAGACCGCCGGTGATGCCGTAAACAACGGATTCCAGGAAATTGTAATCGTTCTGCACGTTCTGAAGCGCAACGCCCAGAACTGCACAGTTGGTGGTGATCAGCGGGAGGAAAATGCCCAGCGCCTGATACAGCGACGGCATGGACTTCATCAGGAACATCTCAACGAACTGTACGAGCGTTGCGATAACCAGAATAAAAGCGACCGTCTGCATATAATTCAGACCCAGCGGCACCAGCACAAAGGTGTTGATCAGCCAGGTAACGGCAGACGCAAGACCCATAACGAAGGTTACTGCCATGCCCATACCGACCGCAGTGTCGATCTTCTTGGATACGCCGAAGAACGGGCAGCAGCCAAGGAACTGGGACATGATGAAGTTGTTGATCAGGATCGCGCTGAGAGAAATCGATAAAATGGATGTCATAGTGCATTACTCTCCTTTCTTCAGCAGCTTCTGCATGACCGCAATGACAAAGCCAAGCGTCAGGAAGCCGCCTGCCGGCAGGATCATAATGGTGGCCGGCTGGCTGAATACGGTGATCGCGCCACCGCCGATGGTGCCAGCGCCCAGCAGCTCACGGACAACAGACATGATAACCAGTGCCAGCGTGAAGCCCAGACCCATAACCAGACCGTCAACAGCAGACTTGCCAACGGAATTCTTGGAAGCAAACGCCTCGGCACGGCCGAGGATGATGCAGTTAACAACGATCAGCGGGATAAACAGGCCCAGCGACGCGGACAGCGACGGGATAAATGCCTGAAGCAGCAGGTCGATCATCGTAACAAATCCGGCGATGACAGTGATGTATGCTGCGATACGAACCTTGTTCGGGATGATCTTACGCAGCAGAGAAATAACAATATTGGAGCAGATCAGTACGGCTGTCGCAGACAGGCCCATACCGACGCCATTGATTACAGAAGTCGTGGTTGCCAGCGTCGGGCACATGCCGATCAGCTGAACCAGTACCGGGTTATTGGTAACCAGACCTTCTTTTAGACTCTTTCCAAAACTCATGCTATGGCCTCCTTAACCCTGTTCTGCAGCGAACGCTGCTGCTGCAACGACGCCCTCGGATACTGCGCGGGAGGTGATGGTAGCGCCGGTCAGCGCAACAATAGAGCCGCCGTCCTTTTCAACCGCAACCTCTGCACCTGCCTGACCAGCGAACTGGTCCTGAAACTCCGGCTTGGTGGAGTTTGCGCCCAGACCCGGTGTCTCCTGCGAAGCGGAGATGACCGAAATACCGGTTACATTGCCCTCTGTATCGATGCCGACCATCGTGTCAACTGCGCCGCCGAAGCCGGTCGGGCCGACCTCTACGCAGTAGCCTGCGTCAGCGCCGTCCTTGGTCATCTTATATGCGGAGATGATCTCTACTACCGTGCCTCTGTCGGTGGTCACGGTAGTGCCCTCTGCAACATCCAGAGGCTCGGACTCTGCATCCATAACCTGTGCAAGTGCATTTTCCGTCTTCAGCTGGTTCTGCTGTGCGATCGGCTCAACCGTGATCGCATTGACTGCGCCAAGGCACAGCGCAACCACCAGCGTAATTGCGCAAAGGACGCCGCCGAGCTGTACAAATTCGTTTTTCTGTTTGCCAGCCATTGATTAGCCCTCCTTCTTCTGCTTTGCCGGTGCGCCGAACTTGGTCGGGCGAGTGTACTTATCGATCAGCCATACCGTGGTGTTCATCAGCAGGATGGAGTAGCATACGCCCTCCGGATAGCCGCCGAAGAAACGGATCATAACAGTCAGCAGGCCGCAGCCAATGCCGAATACGATCTGGCCCTTCTTGGATACCGGTGTGGTGCTGTAGTCGGTCGCCATGAAGAATGCGCCGAGCAGCAGGCCGCCGCCCAGTACGTTATACAGCATGGACTGTACATGGCCCAGATCGCCGGACGGGAACAGGAGGGTCAGCACTGCAACAGTCAGGATGTACGCTGCCGGGATATGGATGGTGATGACCTTACGGACGATCAGGTAAATGCCGCCGATCAGCAGTGCGATAGCAGAAACCTCACCCATAGAGCCGCCGCACAGGCCAAGGAACATGCTTGCGACGCTCGGCAGGTCGCCTTCTGCGCTGCCCTTGAGGATTGCCATCGGGGTAGCGACGGAAACTGCATCCGCAGTGGAGAACAGACCGACCTCGCCGCGGGCTGCGACCCAGGTGGTCATCGCTACCGGCCACGAAGCCAGCAGGAATGCACGGCCTGCGAGCGCCGGGTTGATAAAGTTCTTGCCAAGGCCACCAAACAGGCACTTCGCAATGATGATTGCAACGCCGTCGCCGATGATCAGCATCCAGTACGGAAGCGTTACCGGGCAAACGAATGCCAGCAGCGCGCCCGTGACAGCTGCGGACAGATCCATGATGGTATTTTCCTTGCCGACAATCTTGTCGTAGACCGCCTCAAATACCATGCAGGCAATAATGGAAACCGCGGTCATCAGAATGGCGCGGAAGCCAAATACATAGGTCGATACGCACAGCGACGGCACCAGAGCCAGCAGCACGTCGAGCATGATCGACTGGGTATCCTCTTTGCTCTTAATATGAGGGGAGGATGTAATTACTACTTTACTAAAATCATACATGCCGTTCCGCCCTCCTTACTTCTTCTCTGCAGCAGCTGCTGCCTTGCGCTTATCCTGTACGCGCATTTTTGCAACGCGGAACTGCTGTACCAGCGGGATGCGTGCCGGACATACATACGCACACGAACCACATTCAATGCAGTCGAGGATATCGTACTCCTCGCAACCCTCAAGATCGTTTCTCGAAGCATACATGTTCATGTATACCGGGGTCAGATGCATCGGGCAAACGCCAACGCAGCGGCCACATCGGATACAGGTCGGCTTTGCTACGCGCTTATCCTCGTCCTCTGCAAGGGCCAGGAAAGCGTTGGTGCCCTTGAGTACCGGAACGTCGGTGGTAAACTGCGCGACGCCCATCATCGGGCCGCCGGCCAGCAGCTTGTTCGGCGCCTTCTTCAGGCCGCCACACGCGTCGATCAGCTCGGTGACCATCGTACCGGTGCGCGCTTCCAGATTCTTCGGCTCGGCAACGGCGGAGCCGGAAACAGTAACAACGCGGCGGACAACCGGCATACCCTGTGCAAAGCAGCGGTATACGGCACCGGCGGTATCTACATTAAATACTGCGCAGCCTGCGTCTGCCGGCAGCTTGCCGGACGGGACCTCACGGCCGGTCACAGCGTTGATGAGATGCTTTTCTGCACCCTGCGGGTAGCGGCACTCCAGCGGAGCGAGCTTGATGACCGGGTCGCCGGCGAGCAGCTTCTCAATTCCTGCAAATGTGTCTTCCTTGTTCAGCTCAATGCCGATAAAGGCCTGCTTGACGCCCATGATCTTGACGAGATAACGGACGCCCTCCACGATCTCCTCCGGACGCTCCAGAAGCAGACGGTGGTCTGATGTAATGTACGGCTCGCATTCCGCACCGTTGATCAGGATGGTATCGCATTTGCCAATACCGGACTTGATCTTCACGTGTGTCGGGAAGGTCGCGCCGCCGTGACCGACGATACCTGCGTCCCAGATCGCCTGGATGCGCTCATCGTTGGTCATTGCCTCAAAGTTCTTCGGCTTTACCGACTCATGCAGTCTGTCCTCATGGTCATTTTCAATCACAATGGACAGAACCTTGGAGCCATTCTGATGCAGCATCGGGACAACGTCAACAACCTTGCCGGAAACCGATGCGTGAACCGGAGCGCTGACGAAGCCGCCAGCCTCTGCGATCATCTGGCCCATGTCGACGATATCACCCTTCTTCACCAGCGGCTTTGCCGGTGCGCCAATGTGCATCGAAACGGGAAGGATGACCTTGTCAGGTGCCTTCAGGACTTCGATCGGCTTTTTGTTTGTTGCGGATTTGTATCCAGGATCATCTTTTGTTCCAGGATGGATACCGCCACGAAACGTGTACGCCATTATGGATTCACCTCTCTGTTCATTTTGTGCGGCCTGCCGCCGCACCGCAGACAAATTTGAAACCGCGGAACATCCGTCCCCCCGCAAATCCGGCACGGCTGTCACGCGCACATCATGCCCGTCTCGAAGGGCATAACGTTGTACTTTAGATTATACCGGTATTTCCACCAGAAACGCAAGGAATTTTGCAAAAAAAATAACACAAATCAACAAAAATTTTTACAGTTTTTCTGTATACGTTGTTATTTTACGGTTCCTTTCGTGGCTTTATCTGGAGATATGGCGAATTTCAGGGGTATATTACTGTGTTTTCCGGGGCAAACTGGGGATGACGGCAGGAAAAGGGGGCAGTGGCTGCGGTTGCCCCTGCCCCATCTGTCAGTTATCTCCTTCGGAACTGCTCCGCACCCTGTGCATCCGACAGCTCGATATCTGCCGCGCTGACTGCAGCTGCGGAAGTCATGTTGTAACTGCTCCCAGCTTCCATTTCCCACACCTCTGCTTCCCGGAGCGGCAGATACAGCCGCGCCGCGCAGCCGCCGCCGTCCCGCTGCAGGAACATCAGCATGCCGCCGTGCAGCGCTGCAATACGCCGCGCATATGGAATGCCCAGCCCCCAGCTGCCGAGCTGCGCATCCGTCTGCCGCCAGGTGTTGTTCATGCGCGCGAGCGCCTGTGGCGTCATACCTGCGCCGTCGTCATCCACGCAGAACCGGAGGTTTTCCTCCTCCTGCTGCGCGGACAGCACAAGCTGGACATCCGCGCCGCCGTGGCGCAGGCTGTTGGACACCAGCGTCATCAGCGCCGCCAGCAGCAGCTCCTCATCCGCCCGGAAACAGACGTCCTGCTGCGGGCTGCGGACCTCCGCCTGCACGCCGCGCTTTTCCAGCTGCTCCCGCACGCGCGCCATAAACGCCCGCAGGCTGCATTCCGACCAGTGCAGCGGCTCGGGCGCGCCGAACAGCAGCTGCGTATGGTTCGCCTGCCGCAGGATGCGCAGCGCTTCCCTGCGGATCATGGCGCCGTCCTCTGCCATGCCGTCCAGCTCCAGCATATCCGCCTGCATCAGCAGATGTGAGGCGCTGTCGCGCAGGCGCGCCGCCGCCAGCGTAACGCCGACCTGCTGCGGGCGGCTGTCCTGAAACAGCAACAGCGCGTCCTGTCTTACCGGCACGATGCGCATATCCCACTGGTGGTCAAAAATACGCACCGGCAGCAGCTGCTCTGTCCCGCTCTCGATGCACTGGCGGATGGTCTGACACGCCGCCGGCTCCAGCACGCTCTCGATGGAATAAAAGCCGCTGTCCTCCAACAGGCTGCGGCATGGGCGCGTCTGGCGCAGCACCATCAGCTGGGCGGACACCAGCGCAATGGGCTGCTGCTCCGCATCCAATCCGTGGCATACAGCCTTCAGCAGCGCCCCGCGCTGCTCCTCTGCCAGCCCGTCAAAAAACGCCCCGATTTCCCCTGACATATCATGAGCCGGACGCTGCTCCTCTGGACGCTGCTCTTCCGGCGGATTTTCTACGATTTTCACGGCATTCCTGCCTCCCTTCCCGGATGTGTTGCATGAATCGACAAGAAATTGACTACATTATACCAGAAATCCCTGCCTTCTGAACATGGGATATGAAAATTTTTCTGATTTGCTACTGCAATTTATACAAATCGGTTATTGCAGAAACGGGGCTTTCCGTGTATAATGTAGTTGTTCCAGTAAAATAGGATTTTTAATAAGGAGGATATTTCTACAATGGGTATCAAAGTAGGTATTAATGGCTTTGGCCGTATCGGCCGTATGGTTTTCCGTGCTGGTCTTTCTAATCCGAACATCGAGTTCGTTGCTGTCAACGATCCGTTCATGACACCGGATTATATGGCTTACATGCTGCGTTACGACACCATGCATGGTCAGTACCAGGGCACCATCGAGTACACCGATAACTCCATCATCGTCGACGGTAAGGAAGTTAAGTTCTTCGCTTGCATGAATCCGGCTGAGATTCCGTGGGGCGAGGCTGGCGCAGATTACGTTGTTGAGTCCACCGGCGTATTCCTGACCAAGGAGAAGGCACAGGCTCACATCGACGGCGGTGCGAAGAAGGTTATCATGTCTGCTCCGTCCAAGGACGACACCCCGATGTTCGTTATGGGCGTAAATCAGAACACCTATACCAAGGATATGAACTTCGTTTCCAACGCTTCCTGCACCACTAACTGTCTGGCTCCGATCGCTAAGGTTCTGGATGAAGCATTTGGCATCACCGAAGGTCTGATGACTACCGTTCACTCCACCACCGGCACCCAGAAGACTGTTGACGGTCCGTCCAAGAAGGACTGGCGCGGCGGCCGTGCTGCTTCCGGCAACATCATCCCGTCTTCCACTGGCGCTGCAAAGGCAGTAGGCAAGGTTTATCCGAAGCTGAACGGCAAGCTGACCGGTATCTCCATGCGTGTACCGACTCTGGACGTTTCTGTTGTTGACCTGACCTGCAACCTGGCTACTCCGGCTACCAAGGACGACATCTGTGCAGCAATGAAGAAGGCTGCTGAGACTCCGATCGAAGAGGGCGGCCTGAAGGGCGTTCTGGGCTACACCGAGGATGCAGTTGTTTCTTCTGACTTCCTGGGCGATGCTCGCACCTCTATCTTCGACGCTACCGCAGGCGTTTATCTGACCGACACCTTCGTAAAGGTTGTTTCCTGGTATGATAACGAATGGGGCTACTCCAACAAGCTGCTGATGCTCATCGAGCACATGGCTAAGGTTGACGCTGAATAATTCTCCTTATTCTTGGAATTTTCCATCAGGCCTTCCCCTTGAGGGAAGGCCTGATTTTTTATACTTTCAGCATTCCCACCGCGGGAAAAGACTATGCTGGGAGTATAAACCAGTGTATGCCGCGGCGAGGTGAGGTGTTGCACTTCACATGATAACCTGTTAGGCTCCCTCAAATGAGGGTCGCGTCCTGCCAGTGGCAGGCGAGCGCAGCGAGAGCGAGCCCCCGGCCAGAGTAACAACAGCGAAGCTGACTGAGGATTGTAGCACGCTAGGTGGCACTGAATTAGCCTTGCGGCGAAGCACTTAGTTGGATACAATCCTCCGTCACGGCTGCGCCGTGCCACCTCCTTTCAAAAGGAGGTTTGGTGAGACGAATTTACCGGCATTGCTCTTAGGCTCCCTCAGATGAGGGTCGCGTCCTGCCAGTGGCAGGCGAGCGCAGCGAGAGCGAGCCCCCGGCCAGAGTAACAACAGCGAAGCTGACTGAGGGAGGGAATCGCTAAGTGAATACATCGCGGTTTATCATGGTGTGAATGATTTACATTTTCACTCCCTCCGTCATTTGCTGTCGCAAATGCCACCTCCCTCATCCGAGGGAGGCTATACGCGCACCTGGTAATTCGGATAATATCTTCAAAAAATCAGGCGCACCATAGTTTCCCACGGTGCGCCTTGTGCTTATGCAATTTTTTCAGTTACAGTCCCATTTCCTTTTTCAGGCGTTCCAGCTCATCGTCTACCGCTGCATTTGTCGCGCCTGCGGCATATTTCTTCTCCAGCTCCTTCGCCTCATCGATCGGCGCGGTGTTCAGGTCTGCCATGGCATTGGCTTCATCCATCATGCGGTTTGCTTTTTCTTCCATGCGGTCAAACGCACTCATCGCGCCCGCTGCCTTGTCCGACGCTGCGCCGACTTTATTCAGCGTGCTCTGCGTCTTTGCAACCGCAGTCTTTGCCTTGATCGCCGCGCGGCGGGTCTTCAGCGATTCAATATCGCTCACCAGCTTGTCGTGCATCTGGCGCATTTTGACCGCATTTTCATGCGCTGCCGCATATGCGGTTGCCAGTCCGGCGCCTGCGCTCTCCAGCTCCTGCTTTTTGGCGAGAAATACCTTTGCGTCGCCTTCATTGCCCGCCAGCAGCGCCTTCTTTGCAAGGCTTTCGTATTTCTCTATTTCTGCCTTGTTCGCATCTACCAGACGCTTGGTTCTGGTTTCCTCCGCCATGACGCCGGCTGTTTCCTTCTTGACCTGCGCCAGGTTCTCATTCAGCTCGCGCAGATACTGATCGATCATCTTGGACGGGTCTTCCATCTTATCGAGTGCTGTATTGACATTTGCCTGAATGATCTGGCTAAATCTGGAAAGGATTCCCATGCTTCTCTCCTCCTGTTACTTGTCGTTTCTGATTGTTCGGATTGCTATTGTTATTTTTTATCCTCATATTTTTTCGCAAGGTCTTCTGCTTCGGTATCGCCGAATTTCTCCAGCGGCGTATTGAGGATATCCTCCATCTGCTTGGCTTCCTTGTTTTTCTGCTCCTTCGCCTTTTTCCACCACAGGAACAGCAGCAGAACGATTGCCAGAATGACGACCATACCAACGACAACAGGCCACGGCGATTTTGTCACCGTCATCATGCGCTCCGCTGTTTTTTCAAAGACGGTGGAGAAAAATTCTTCGTCGCCCATATCGCTGCTGTAATACTGGTCGAGATAATCCGCAAGGATGCCGATCGCTTCGTCATCCATGATCGCCTTGGTCTGGCTTCCCGCCGCATAGCCGCAGGTATAGCTGCCATAGCCGTCGTCACAGAATACCAGCAAAAAATGCGCTTCATCGGTAAACAGCGTATCATACAGGCTCTTTGCATATGCCTGACACTGGCTAACGCTCGGACTGCTCGTGCCGTCCACCTGCGATGCAATATATAGATACGGCTGAATACCGGTCTGCTGATAAAATTCCTTCATGCCGCTGGTCAGCTCGTTGGAATTTGCGATCCAGCCCGCTTCATCGGTATAATAATCGGTTTCCACCACGGAACCCGCCGGCAGCGGCTCACGTTCCACAGTCGATTTGGTGACACCGCCGCTGCTGCCTGCAACGAGCATACCAAAGCCCATACACAGTACCAGCACAGCTACCACAAGCAGCACACCGACCAAACAGCCAGTGCCGCTGCCACCTCCGCCATTGTTTTTCGGCGGTTTGCCGCCTCCGCCGCCCGATCTGCGGTCGCGTTCGCTGCGTTTCCCCATTTCATACATCATGCCGCCGAACAGGACGTCACCGAAGTCCATGCCGTGATGATGTCCCGGCGGCGGGGGTGGTGCACCAAAACCGCCGCGATGGGAAGAGCCGCCAAACGAACCGCCTCCGCTTCGTCCGCCGTGGGATCCGCCGCTAAAGCCGCCGCTGCTTCTGCCGCCGCCATGAAAGCCACCGCCGAAGCTGCCGCCTCCGCCGCTGAAACCACCGCCTCCGCCTGATCTGCCCATTGGAATCCTCCCTCCATACTCCCGTTCCGTTTGCTAAATCCATTAAACCATATCGCACAACAAAATACAATGTAGAAGTTGTAAATTTTTGTGCAGTGTGCCGACAGCAACAGGAAAAAAGCGCGCCACAGCGGATACTGTTTCAAATATATCATCCAGTTTTCCCGTTTCTCCATGCCAGTATTGCATTCCATGAAAAATACCTGCACAAAACTCTCTGTGCAGGTATTTATATTCCGATATTTCCATCAGCTCGACGTTCACGTTTCCTCAAAGTCGATTTCTGCTGTGCGCGGGTCGTTTTCAATCAGCTGCAAATATTCTTCAAAGGATTGCGGCGGCGTTTCGTCATTTACAATTTTCATCGTATAATGGTCAATGAGTATCTGCGTGGCGGTGCAAAGCTGCTGTATCTGCGCATCCGCAGAATCCTCCGTGAAAACGTCGAACGTCAACGGTATATTTGAGACATTGAAACCAGCATACCACTCGATCAAGTCAAAAGCCTTGGGATACGAATTGTACTGCTCACGTAGGGTTGCCTCATCCCCTCTGAGATCAAATAATTGCGTTTTTGCTACGATGAATGTATCGCGCAGCTCATGAAAATGCTCGTCGCTCTCCGGCGTAATCCGTCCACCAGTCATGTCCCAGCCTTTATTCGCCGCTGTGAGTACGGCATTGAAATATTGCTGCTTCATTTCCGCACGCTTGCGATAATAGTGATGCCCACACCCGACAAGCACAACAATGCAGAGCACCACAAGGATAATGTTGCGTTTGGTCAGATATTTTTTCACATCAGCTCACCTCAAATCATGTCCGCGGCTTCACTGTTTGTATCCTTATTCTGATATAAGTTTATTAAACCATATGATGTATCAAAATGCAACATAATTTTTGAAATCTTTTGTACGCACGTGCACGCATAAAAAGCGCGCCACAGCGGATAAAAACTGCAACGCGCTTTGAAATCTATCAACTTTTTTCGCCGTCTGTTTACTGCATTGCCAGCGCGGCACGGATCATTTCCTCCAGCTCTGCCTTATCCCGCAGGCCGATCAGACGCTTGACCTCCTTGCCATGCACATACATGCTGACTGTTGGGATCGACATGATCTTATGTGTTACCGCAGAGATCGGCTGGCGGTCGATGTCGATTTTTCCGACATGCAGCTTGCCGCGATATTTGACTTCCAGCTCTTCAATAATCGGCGCCAGCATACGGCATGGTGCACACCAGTCTGCCCAGAAGTCTACCAACACCGGAACCGGCGACTGAATTACCTCTTTTTCAAAGGTTTCATCCGTAATATGTATGATAGCCATAGATTTTTCCCATCCTTCCTTGTAGGCAGTATCCGCTCGGTCTTGCCCCCGCATCGACCATGTGCTTTTCCCACTCTGTTCACTTGAAATCCACAGCAGATACGCTATAATAAATTACATGTCTGTCCTGTCGAACAGACATGGTTCTCAGATGTATAGTTTATTATACCTCTTTTTTCTTCCAAAGGGAATCTTTTTTTACCGCATTTTTTAATCCTATTCTATTCTCCGACAATGAAAGGTCTGACTACGATATGACTGATTTTCTCCATCCCATGATGGATGAGCAGGCGCTGCGGCAGTGCAGCTCGCTTGCGCTTGCACATATGGGCGACAGTGTTTATGAACTGATGACCCGCGGCTGGCTCATCCATTCCGGCCTGGTGACCAGCCGAAACCTGCACCGGGAGACCATCCAGCTCGTTTGTGCCGGTGCACAGGCTGCCGGCGCCCATGCGATCCTGCCGATGCTCACAGAGGAAGAAGCAACCGTATTCCGTCACGGGCGCAACGCAAAGCCGAAATCTATCCCCAAATCCTCTACGCCGGGCGAATATGCCCTTGCTACCGCGGTAGAAGCGCTGTTCGGCTGGTTATATCTGCGCGGCAGCTATGACCGGTTAAATGAATTATTTACCGTCCTGCTCCCTGCTGCACAGCAATGGCGTGACCAGCGCAGACAGGCATAAAACAAACAACGGGGAAAACCGTCTGAAACCGGCAGCTTTCCCCGCGCGCACCACATCACACCAAATTAGAAAGCAGAGGAATTGTTCTTATTCCGGCTGTTCTGCTGGTTCTTATTCTGGCTCTGGTTATCGTTCTGGTTCTGCGAAGACTGTCTGTTATTGTTCTGAGAATTGCCATGATTGGGGCAGTTCTGCGCGTTGTTCTGGAACTGGTTCGGATTCTGATTATTCTGGTTATTTCGATTCTGCTTGTTCTGTTTCTGAGACATTGCATGTCACTTCCTTTCGTTTTCGCGGTTAGTATGTGTACGCAATGCCGAAAATATACCATATATTTGTACTCGTATTTTTCTGTCAGATTTCCTGCTTCGCAGTTGTCAACAGCTGTTATCTTTGCTATAATAAGATGTTGTAATTCTAATAAATAAATATTATAAAATGGATATTTTGATATCATATGGAGGTACTACCCAATGTCTGGACATTCAAAATGGAATAATATCGCCAAGAGAAAGGGCGCAAACGATGCAAAAAAGGCCGCTATTTTCACCAAGATCGGCCGTAAAATGGCGGTTGCAATCAAAGAAGGCGGCTCAAACAATCCGGATAACAATGCAAAGCTGCGCGACTGCATTGCAGAAGCAAAAGCAAACAATGTCCCGAACGACAACATCAAGCGTATGCTGGATAAGGGCAACCAGAGCAATGTCAACTATGAATCCAATACCTATGAAGGCTACGGCCCGTCCGGTATCGCCGTCATCTGCGAGACGCTGACAGATAACCGCAACCGTACCGTTGCAGACGTCCGCCATTATTTTGACAAGTTCGGCACCGGCCTTGGCAATGCAGGCTGTGTCTCCTGGCAGTTCGAGCAGAAGGGCGTGCTGGTAATCGAGCGCGGCGAGCTGGACGAGGATGAGACCATGATGACAGCACTCGACGCTGGTGCAGATGATTTCCAGGCGGATGAGGATTGCTTCCAGATCTATACCTCCCCGGAGGATTTCTCCACTGTCCGTGAAGCGCTGGAAGAGGCTGGCATGGAATTTGCACAGGCAGAAGTGCAGATGGTTCCGTCCAACTCCATCACCCTCGAAAGCGAAGAGGATATGGCACGTATGCGCAAGCTGCTGGACGCACTGGAAGAAAACGACGACGTACAGCATGTATGGCATAACTGGGAGAATGAGGACGATTACGAGGGATAAATCCAATTTGTGAACATAAAAATGATGCCCCTGAGTGCGTGCTCAGGGGCTTGCTTTTTGTGCACAAAATTTACATATCCGCGCTTTTCCAGAGGATTCTATACTGCCGCAATGTATGGTGGTCGCATGTGCCAATGCCTGACAATCCATTCTCAAATGATATACTTCACCATACGTTGTCCAATATACAGTCATTTGTTTCGTTTCAACACCAGAGCCAGTTGTTTCCTGCATGGGTTGCTGTTCCGCCTGTGTATTCGCTTCATATGGTTCCACCTGCTCGAAATGATTCGGATGATATGAATATGTATAGAACAGCAGACTAACAGCTACGATCAACATAACTGCGATTTCTATGATATGTCTCTGCAATGTATGTTTCATTTCTTTCCCTGCCTATACGCATTGCGCAAATAATCTATAACAAATTATACTTATTACGTCTAATTATGTCAACAGCGTTGTGGACTAAATACGTCTAATTCATCCATAATACTATTATTATCGGATGGGAGGCGACAATTTTGGATTTTCAAGCAGGCGGACTTGCTATAAAAACCTTACGCAAGTCAAAAAAATTAACACAAGAACAGCTTGCTGATCTTACTGGTCTGACCTCAAACACGATCTCACGTATGGAACGCGGATTATTGTTTCCTTCTATCTCCACGTTATGTGATTTGTGCAACGCTTTAGGGACAAATGCCGACACTATCCTTGCTGCATATATTCATGCTGACAGCGAAATTCGATGGTCTCCGCTTGCAGATAAATTAAAACAGCTGCCGCAATCAAAACAGGATAAAATTGAACGGATTCTAAATTGTCTGATTGAAACAATATAAAGAAGGTTGCACAGATGGTTAATTTCGGAAATACATTGAAAACATTGCGGACAAATAGAAGATTGACACAAGCACAATTAGGTGATTTGGCTGGCGTTGCCACCAGTGCCATTTCTTCTTATGAATCAGGCAGCCGCTACCCATCTTATGATGTTCTTATTCGTCTTGCAAGAATCTTCCATGTATCTACAGACTATTTATTAGGATTGACCAAAGGCACAGAAATTGATGTAAGCGGGCTGAGCGCCGATGAAATTGATGCAATTGCACATCTGGTCAACGTATTGAAGAATAAGTAATATTCTAACCGGAGGGAAAATAAGCTCCCATGCTACACCTGCCAAATCATTGACATTTCCCATCACATGCCGTATAATCAACCTATCATCCAAGCGAACCAAAGGGCTATTCTCTGCCGCAGCGGAGGGTAGCCATTTTCCATATTCCAACCGGAAGGAGTGATCTACTTATGGAAACCGATGCTGTCATTTCCCAGCTGTTGATCGCGGCATGTACCTACAACGGTGCAGATCCGGCGCGAAATCAGCATTTATTAAAGGTACACAACTATTGCCGGATGATCGCATTTGGAGAAAAGCTGGATGCACACACGCAATTTATTGTGGAAGCTGCCGCAGTGCTGCATGATATCGGCATCCATGAAGCGGAACGCATCCACGGCTCCAGCGCCGGCGCCTATCAGCAGATGGAAGGCCCGGCGATTGCACGGGAGATTTTAGCAGATTTTCCCCTGCCGGAATCTGACGTCACACGTATCTGCTGGCTGATCGCACATCATCATACGTATCGTCCGATCGACGGTATCGATCATTTGATCTTATTGGAAGCGGATTTTCTGGTCAATGCATATGAAGAACCGTTTACAACGGCACAAATTTTACATTTTTATCAAAATATCGCTGCAACAAAAACCGGAAAAGCTCTGCTAAAGCTGCATTATCTGCCGGATATGGATTGACCCCCTGATGGAAAGCTGAAAGGAAATATAAATTATGGCTGAAACGCATCAAGATAAATTTACCTGTCCACATTGCGGAGAAGACGGCCCACTGGAGGTATGGTCCAGCATCAATGCTGACCTTGACCCGGATGCCCGCCGCAAGCTGGAGGACTTATCACTTTTTGAATGGACCTGTTCCAACTGCGGCAAGACCTGTCTGGTCCTGCACCCTTGCCTGTATCATGATATGAGCAATGAATTTATGGTATGGTTTGCACCGGAAGGTGAGGTACAGGACGGTGCAGAATTTTCGCAATTGGATCGTTATACCCTGCGTACAACACGCACTCCGAATGAATTCCGTGAAAAAGTAAATGTATTGGAGCGCCATTTGGACGACCGTGCATTGGAGCTGACAAAACTGATCTTAATCATGCAGCTGACACGGGATAATGTCGATGTGGTGGACGTGGTTTTCCATAGCATTGATACCTCTGGACAGTTTGTTTTTGTACTCGTGCATCCAGATGGTGTGGAGCAATATGTCCGCCTGCCGGCAACGACATATGAAAAGCTCGCAAATGATATCCGGGAATATTTATATACACCGGCGCACGGCTTCCAGACGATCGACCTGAAATGGGCAAAGGAATCACTGGAATTGTTAAAGGATATCTTTTGAATATATAAAAATACAAGTAGCAGCCTGTCGGCTGCTGCTTTTTTGCGCTCAAGGTCACTCTCGATGAAAATACTTCGCTTTTCCCTCCCTCAGTCAGCTTCGCTGTTGTTACTCTGGCCGGGGGCTCGCTCTCGCTACGCTCGCCTGCCACTGGCAGGATGCGACCCTCCTCTGAGGGAGCCTAGGGCAAACCCCACGCAAAAGAACAGGCAGCCGTGCGGCTGCCTGTTCCGAAAATCAAAGATTTACTTGTTGTAATAACCTTCCAGCATGGTTGCTGTTTCTGCGCGGGTTGCGCCGGTCTTTGCGTTGAGCAGGAGGGTGCCATCAGCCTGCTGTGCGCCGTTGATGACCTTATTCTGTGTTGCCCACAGAACAGAATCCTTTGCCCAATCGGATACGCCTGCTGCATCCTTGAAATCCAGTATGCCGGTAACTGCCGGGCTGCCTGCGTTGCGGTACAGCATTGCTGCGATCGCTTCGCGGGTGATTGCCTGCTGCGGTGCGAACTTATTGCCGCCGATGCCGCTGACAACGTTATTCTGCTGTGCCCATGCAACAGCCTTTGCATACCATGCGGTAGCCGGAACGTCGGTGAAGGTGCTCAGACCGCTTACGGTCGGGTTGCCCGCCTTGTTGTACAGGATCTGTGCCAGCTCTGCACGGGTCAGTGTGCTGTTCGGTGCGAACTTGTTGTTGCCCTGACCCTGCATCAGACCAGCATCGAGGACGTAATGTACGCCGTCATGATACCATGCAGTCGGTACAGCATCGGTGAACTTGCTGATCGGGCAGGTGGAGTCCTTCGGGCAGGTGTTGTCAACCGGAGGGGTGACGACTACGCCGCCGGAACGATGTGCTGTATAAGTTATTGTTCCATCAGCATTTTTGACCGATGTCAGATAATATCCACTCGGTGCCTTAACAACTGTATCGGCTGTAACTGTGATAGATCCAGATGTGGGCGCGGTAATTGTTAGTTTGTTACCACTCGCATCTGCAATTGCTGTAATTACACCTGTGGAACCAGCAGCAGTAATTGCTTCCTCTGCAGTGTCATAATATGTGTACTTACCAGCGTTATTTACTTCAAAATTCTTTGTTGCGTATTGAGCAACAGAGTTCGAATACGTACCAGCATTGACAGTAAGC
>JAUNWG010000146.1 GCA_030540435.1 Eubacteriales bacterium | reverse complement strand
TCGATCGTCATGCTGTCCTTCACATCGCCTGCAACTGCAACGATGGTGTTGAAGCCTTCTGCCAGTGCAACGGTGAATACGAATACCTTATCCGCACACTGCTCTTCCAGCAGCTTGCCGTTTACATACAGCCGAACCTGCGGCTGGTTGGAATATACGCGGATTTCCGTCGTCTCGCCCGCGCGCTGCGCATACCGCTTGCCGCACAGATGAACCATCGGCTTCTTCGTCCAATATGCCTGATAGATATAGTAGCTGTCCTTCTTTGTCTTGCGGTCCATTGTTACCAGACCCTTATTGTTGCGTCCTGCTACGCCGCCCTCGTCACGTGCTGCACAGCCAAAGTCAAACATATTCCATACATGGCTGGACCACAGATACGGACGCTCGTCCAGCATCTTCGCCAGGCACTCATGATACAGCGCCTGATATTCCTCGCTATAGTCCTTGCACGCCGGATTTGGCCCATGATAGGTAATGATACCTTCGCAGCCGTACTCGGAAACGCCGATGCAAATATTCGGATGGGTCTTGTGGAAATCATCGAACCATGGGCCGTTGTCCTCCATTTTGCCGCCGTACCAGCCGAAGTAATGGTTATAGCTTTCCACATCAGTGATGCCGTGCATCGGGCTTTCTACCGGTGTCATTGTAACGTGCGCAATGGTCGTCAGACGTGTCGGATCCATTTCCTTACACAGGGCATTTAGCTCTTTATGATTCTCAACCAGCTGGTCGGAAATACCGCCGATCAGGATCTCGTTGGAAACACCCCAGAAGCAGATAGACGGATGGTTGTAGTTCTGAATAATCAGTTCCTTCATCTGACTGATACAGTTCTGATGCGCCTCCGGGTCCTCATTCATGACGCTGATAAACGGAATCTCTGCCCAGATAATAAAGCCCATTTCGTCACAAGCATCGTAGAAATCCTGAGAATGCTGATAGTGCGCCAGACGGATCGTATTTGCGCCTAATTCCTTAATCATTCGCGCATCGTTGTAGTGGTCTTCCTTCGTCAATGCATTGCCCTTGTAAAGCATATCCTGATGACGACTGACACCGCGCAGCGGGGTCTGTACGCCGTTGATGATGAAGCCCTCATCCGGATCGCAGGAGAAGCTGCGCACACCGACACGGGCGGAAACTTCATCATACGCCTCATTGCGGCGTTCAAGGGTTGCTGTAACGGTATACAGATACGGATCGTCAATTTCCCATTTCTTTGCATCCGGAACGAAAACCGTTACCTTGGTGCTGTCTGCTGGTCTGGATGCAGATGCAACCTCGTTGCCCTCTGCGTCTGTGATCGTATACAGCACAGTGAAGTTTTCATCCGGTTTTGCGACCCAGGACTCCAGCTCAAATGTTGCGCCGCCGCAGTCACACGGCTTCGGCGTCACCTTCAAACCGCTGCCGCCATAGAAATCCAGATCAAAATGCGTATCCGGCACACTGATCAGATTGACGCCGCGGTACAGACCGCCGTAGAATGTAAAGTCTGCCGCCTGCGGGTATACGCTGCTCTTTTCCTCATTGCTGCAAGCGATGACCAACAGATTGTCCTCGCCATCCCTGCACAGATCGGTGACATCTGCACGGAAGATGGAATAGCCACCCTCATGGTAAACGACTTCCTGTCCATTGACGTATACCGTCGCCTGCTGTCCAGCAGCCAGAATCTCAACGTATACGCGGCCGCCTGCCAGCGGCTGCCTGGGCGTTGCAAAGCTCTTGGCATACCAGCACTTACAGCGGGCATAGCCGCCGTTGCCGTCGTGTCCATCCACTGCGTTCCACGTGTGCGGAAGGTCGACCTGCTGCCAATCCGTCGGAAGTGCCGCCGGAAGGCCTGCATCCTGCTGAATAAACTTCCAGCCTTCATTTAAACTGATGATGTTGCGCATATATTTCCTCCTTACTGTCTCTTCAGATTCGCCGGATATCCGACAAATCGCTATATCAAACTTTACTTTGCTTTATAATCCAGCGGTAAGCTCTCCCAACGCTGCTTGCAGTAGAATGCAGCACGTTTGGGCTGACGCTGACGGGTAAAGATTCCCTTCTTATTGCCATCCATTCGCATAATTCCTTCGGTGGTCTGGAAATCAGCAAAATTCCAAATCTGCTCACCCTTGACAAATGAATAACTGTCAAATACCCTGTGGCACATCTCCAGGCACTCGATCTGATATTCCTGACTCCACATTACGCTCGGCAGTTTGTCGATGCCGCCATTGGTATCGCCGCCGTACTCGGTAAAGATCATCGGACGATCGCCGGCCAGCTCAGCCCATTGATCCATTTCCCTGCGGAACAATATTTCTGCACTCTCAATATCTGCACCGCCCGAAACATACCAGCCAAAATAGCGGTTGAGCGAAATAAAATCACTCAGCTGATAGCATTTGCATTTATCCGGCGTGCTGTTCATCAGCAGTGAGAACGTCCGCGGACGCTTCTGCGGGTCAAGCTCCCGGCAGCGGTCAAATACCTGTTCAAAGTATCTGGTTGCGGATTCATCCAACGTATCCGGCTCATTGAGCAGACTCCACGCAAAGACACAGGCATGATTTTTGTCTCTGGCAATCATTTCCTCAACCTGCTGCAAATGTGTTTTCAGCAGCTCTGGTGTGCTTTCCTTTGCAAAAAATGCCGTATCCTTGCCGGTCGACGCCTCGGCAAAGTTCATCAGGCTTGGAAACATGCCGACTGCCGGAACCTCATCTGTGACGAGGAAGCCCTCCCGGTCTGCCATTTGATAAACCTCTTCGCTGTATGGGTAATGGCTGGTACGGAAGCTGTTTGCCCCGATCCATTTCATCAGCTCGAAGTCGCGCTTCATCACGCCTGCGCTGAAGCCGCGTCCGATGATATCGCTGTCTTCGTGCTTGCCAAAGCCCTTGAGGTAAACCGGTTCCCCATTGATCAGGATGCAGTTGTTTTCTATTGCGACCGTGCGTATACCGATCTGCTCGGTGTATTTATCGACAACCGCATCGCCATCTATAATACGAATGATAAATTTGTAAAGATATGCATCCCGTACCTTCCACAGGCGGACATTCGAAATGGTAATTTCACCACGCTTCCCACACGCTGTGGCGACTGTACGTCCTTCCTCATCCT
>JAUNWG010000009.1 GCA_030540435.1 Eubacteriales bacterium | reverse complement strand
ATAGGTAATGATACCGGCGTTTTCCTGTTCGCAATAATTGTATGCAGCAGTATATGCATTTAAAACGGTTCGATCGATCTCTGTGCAGCACTTTTTCATGTAAAACTTTGTTTATTGTAACAATAGGGGAGACCATGCACGCAGGTTTTTTCGACATGGTATGCACTCTTGACAAATACAATTGTCTTTCGGTTTGTAATTTTAAACAATTTTTACCTTGTATTTTTGTTGTAAATGACTATAATGGTAATTGTTGGAGGGAAAACAAAGCCAAACCTCCAGCACACTCTTTTCTTACCTTCCTTTTCTACTATATCTCAATAAATGCGGTGGGGGCCGCAGGGCGAATGCCGGGAGACTTGTTTACTGAATGTTGAAAATTCTCTCTTCTCTCTCCTTATCCTTGTTGTTATCCGAACAGGTCAAACCTTCCTGATCCCGGAGCATTCCGCCCAAAAAAATTTCCGTCATCTATTTAGCGATGGCGGAAATTTTTTTGTCTTTGCGGTTATTTATTTTTGTTGTCAGTCTGTTCCGGCTCCACACCGCGGCGCTTGCGCAGTTCGTTGATGTGCTCGTCCAGTGCATCCATCTGCTTGATATACGCTTCAGCTGCTTTCTTTTTCTGCTCCGGTGTGCCCTGAGAGAATGGGATCTTGAGCCGTGGTTCAATGACCTCACGGCTGAGTAGGAAGCCGATGGCAGCGCCAATGAGCTGATACCAGCCGACTGCACCCTTGTCCATGCCAAGGCCGAATACCTGATTGATGATGCCATAAAGGATCATGCCAAAGCAGAAAAACAGGATGGTACAGTAAAACCGGACTGCTGGCAGACGCCACAGCTGTACTTCGGTGAGCTGCGGTTTTAGCGAAATATAAGGCGGATGCGCCGGATATTCCGGGTCCTCCTCGATTTCTGGATTCGCTGCGGCAGCTTCCTCTGCTTCCAGTTCTGACTCATCCAGCTCTTTGGTCAGTTTTTTCATTTTTTCTTTGTCAATATTGCGGTCATTGACCTCATCTCGTAATTGGCGAAAAAAACTCATAAATACGTTCACTCTTTCTCGTGGGAAATCAATGTGGTTAGTGGTTATTATAGCACAGCATCGTGCGCTCCGCAACCGCATCAGACTGTCGTTTGATATGCTGCCTGATAACGACGCTGGACTTGGGCCGCATCGGTGACGCCTGCAGAGGCGCCGACTGCTTCAACCGAAATGGCAGCACATGCGTTGGCATATCGTGCGCAGTCGGCAAAGCTGCGTCCATCCAGCAACGCAGAAAGGAAGCCTGCCGCGAAATTATCCCCTGCGCCGGTGGTATCGATACACTGTGTGTCAGGGCAGGCAGGAATGTGCTGTGTGCCGGTTTGATCCGCGATCAGACAGCCGTGTGCGCCGCGCTTGATGATGACATGCCGCACACCGGTTTGCAGCAGTACCTGCGCGATGGCATCCGGGTCAGACAGACCGGTGATCTGCTGCGCTTCCTCCTGATTGGCAAAGAAATAATCCAACTGCCGCAGGGCAGGCGCAAGGTCTGCAATGGTTTCATTGTTTTTGGGGGAAGTCATATCTGCACATACCAGCACACCGCGGCTGCGCGCCATATGGAATATCTGCTCCAGCTGCTGCGGGGAAATGCGGGGGAATACGAAAATACTGGCAAAACAGAAGATTTTCGCGTGATCCAGCGCCTCCGGTACAATATCTGCTGCTTCCAGCGCACGCAGGCTGCCGTGTGGATTGGTCAGGAACCGGCGTTCACCGTCATGCCCGACCAGAACGACATTGACGCCGGTATCCAGCTGGTCGATCTCATACAGATATTGTGTATCCATGCCTGCGTTGGCGCAGGTATCCTTGAGATATGCGCCAGCGGCATCCCTGCCGATCCGGCTGATAAGGCGCACCTTCCTGCCCAGACGGGACAACACAATTGCTTCATTCATGGCATCGCCGCCGGAGGTCAGGATAATGCGTTCCGCGGGCGTAGAGCCACGGGTGAATACCGATTCATCTACCGGAACAACGGGCACATCGATGATCGCTGCACCGGCGAGTACAACATCGCAGCTGCCGGACATAGGGCAATTCCTCCTTTTTAAATCGGGCTACGGCGGAAGGCCGCAGGTGTTACACCGGTTTTACCGGAAAATGATGTGATAAAATTCGCTTCACTGTGATAGCCGACGCGGAAAGCGATCTGCCGGACCGAAAGATTCGTTGTCAGCAGAAGTTCCTTCGCTGCATCAATGCGGCGGAGCGTGATATATTCATGTGGCGAAAAGCCTGTCCGCATTTTAAACAGGCGGGACAGGTGCGAGGAGCTGAGATTGACCGAAGCTGCCACATCGCTGACTGACAGATCCTCAAATAAATGCTGTGTGATATAGTCAATGACCTGTGAAATGGCATCGTTGTCTTCCAGCTGCCGGCTTGTGCGCGGAAGGACAATCAGCTCACATAACAGACGATGGATGCGCTGGGACTGCTCGCCCTCGCTCATCTGCCCGGGCAAACGGAATGCATTGATAAGCTGCAGCATGGCTGTTTTGGTGTTTTGCGAAGAGGGCGGTGTGAACGCAATACGTCCGCCATACATGGAACGGATATAGGTGAAAAAGTCCTTTGTGTTACAGCCCTCCAGATGCATCCACAGCGTTTCGGAATTTTCGCGCGCATAATAGTGATGCGGCTGTGTACAGTCGATCAATGCAGCCTGTCCGGTCTGTACGATTCCGCTGAGACCGTTATTCTCCACATACAACGAGCCGGAACAGACGAAATAGATCATGGAATTGCGGTGGCTCGGCAGGCGGGCGACCTCGCAGTCATCTGTAAAGTTATATTCCGTCGTGCAGAAGTAATGCCCACAGCGGGTGATATAATAAAACAGCCGGCTGGCAGCTGCACTGGGGGTATTAAAAAAACGGTCGGATTCCAGCAGTACGCCGGGCTCATTGCATTTTCCCATGATGCATCTCTCCTTTTTTTTATTATAGCACGATATACAGCACAAAATCAAAATAAATTGATTGTTTTTTGCATTGTATTTTGAATAAAAAACGATATACTTTTAGAAAAGAGACAAAATGGAATCAATTGGAAGGATATTTTGCTTAAAAAGTATAGTCGTGGTTTTTCTAAATTGTAGTATGGATATTCTACGAAAAAGGAGGCTTCATCATGATTCGGGATAAGAAATTTTATAAATCCTTTGCCGTTTTGACACTGAGCATCGCACTGCAAAATCTGCTGACCTATTCGGTCAATCTTGCAGACAATATCATGCTCGGCAGATTTTCCCAGGATGCGCTGTCCGGCGTATCGCTGTGCAACCAGTTCCAGTTCTTTTTACAGATGCTGGTCGTCGGCGTCAGTGAAGGTATCGTTGTCCTCGGTGCGCGTTACTGGGGCAAAAAGGAAACCAAACCGATACCGAGCATTATCGGCTGCGGACTGCGCTTCGGCTGCGGCATGGCATTGATTATGTTCCTTGCGGCGTTGCTTTTCCCAAACCAGCTGATTGGCGTGATGACGAATGATGCGGCAGTTGCGGCGGAAGCGGTTCAATACCTGCGCATTATCTGCTTTACGTATATCCTGTTTGCCGTTACGAATATGCTGGCATCGTCACTGCGCTCCATTGGCATTGTAAAGATCGGCTATATCATCGCAGGTTCCACGCTATGCATCAATATCGTACTCAATTACATCCTGATCTATGGGCATTTTGGTGCGCCGGCCCTCGGCGTACGCGGCGCAGCGATCGCAACACTTGTTTCACGTACCGTTGAGCTGTTGATTGTGATCTGGTTTCTGAAGTTCCGTGAGCATACGCTCAATCTGAACCTGAAAAAGCTCATTTTTATCGACACACAGTATATGCCGGATTATATTCACATTTCCCTGCCGCTGCTGGTCACACAGGCGCTCTGGGGCATCAGCTCGATTTTCCAGACCGCGATCATCGGCAATATGGAAGATTCGGCGTCCGTTCTTCCAGCCAATTCGATTTCCGTTATCGTTTACCAGATTATTTCTGTTATCGGCTACGGCGCGGCGAGTGCAGCGGCGATCGTCACAGGCAAGACACTTGGCGAACATGAGGACGACCCGATCGCAGGCATTAAGCCCATTATGCATACCTTGCAGATCGTATTCATACTCATCGGCGTTGTAACCGGCGTGGTGCTGTTCCTTGCACAGTGGCCTATCCTGATGATCTATAACACACTGACCCCGCGTGCGGCAGAGCTGACCCGTCAGTTCATTACCGTGCTTGCCATTACAACAGTTGGCACATGCTACCAGATGGCAACAGACTCCGGCTTCCTGCGTGCCGGCGGCGATACCCGTTTTGCCATGATAAACAACAATATCTGGACATGGCTCATTTGCCTGCCGAGCGCATACCTGTCTGCATTTGTCTTTCATTTTCCACCGGTCGTTGTCTTCTTCTGTCTGAAAATGGATCAGCTCGGCAAATGCCCGATTGTATACCTGCGTGCCCGTTCCTTCAAGTGGATTCATCAGGTCACACGGTAAAAAATGCAGATGCAACCCAGAGCTGCTGGGCGAGATCAACAAATAAATAGCAAAGCCAGCCCTTTCGCGTAAAGAGCTGGCTTTTGTGTCGTATCAAGTTTCTAATTTCCGGTACACAGTCAGATACATGGTGGTGAAGCACGCGCAGCCGCCCACAAGGTTGGAGATCGGTTCTGCAATAAATACACCATTGACGCCCAAGCCTGCGATATGCGGCAGGAGCAGTGTCAGCGGGATAACGACGATACCCTTTCGGAAAATAGAGAAGAAGATCGCATAGCGGGACTTTCCAAGTGCGGTAAACACCGATTGCCCGGAGAATTGCAGCGCCATGAGGAAAAATCCGAAGAAATACAGATGCATAGACGGCACGCCTGCTGCTGTCAGAGCAGGGTCTGTATTGAAGATATGGATGAAAAAGTGCGGGAACGCAGAAACCATCCCCCAGACAGCGAGGGAATACATGGTCAGGATCGCAGATGTAAACCGGATTGACTGTTTCACACGGCTGTGCAGTTGTGCGCCATAGTTGAAGCTCATTACCGGCTGGGCGCTGCTGGCAATACCGTTAATCGGCAGCATAATGATTTCACGCACGGAATTGAGTACGGTCATGACACCGACATACAGGTCGCCACCATAGAACTGCAGCGAGCTGTTGCACACCATTTGGACAAGGCTGTTGGTGACGCTCATCGTAAAGCCGGCAAGGCCGAGGGTGAGAATCTTTTTCACGCGCTTCGCCTGCAAAGATAAATACTTTCGTTTCAGCCGCAGAAGCGTGCGTGGACCGGTTAAAAAGCGTATCGTCCACATGGCCGCCACAAATTACGAAAGTACCGTTGCATATGCTGCACCGCGCACCCCCATATCCAGCAGGAAAATAAAAATCGGGTCAAGGATCAGGTTCAAAACTGCGCCGATGATGACCGTCAGCATACCGGTGCGCCCAAAGCCCTGCGCGTTGATGAAGGAATTGAGGCCCAATGACAGCATGACAAAAACATTGCCGATCAGATAGATCGTGATATAGGACATGGAGTAGGGAAGTGTCGTTTCACTTGCGCCGAGCGCCAGCAGCAGCGGACGGCGGATCAACAGACCGATCACCGTCAGGCTCAAGCCAAAGCACAGCAGAAGCGTCAGGCAATTGCCCATGATCGCTTCCGCTTCCTCGTCATTTCCGGCGCCGCGCTGCATGGAAAACAGCGGGGAACCGCCGGTACTGACCAGATTGGCAAATGCTATGACGATAGTAATGATCGGAAAGCAAACGCCCAGACCAGTCAGGGCGTTGGTAGCGTCTGCGCCGATACGCCCGATATAAATGCGGTCGACGATGTTATACAGCACATTGACGAGCTGGGCAAGCGTCATCGGTACGGCGAGCCGGATAATATTGGAGGAGATACTTCCTTTAGAAAAATCATTGTTAGACTGCATCTTCAAAATGCCCACGACCTTTTCTGATAATAAATCAGAGATATTATACCACGCGACGGAGATCTGTGCAAAAATGACGTTGGGAACATGATGCAGCAGAACAGCAGTCCCGCAGCACGAAATGCTGCGGGACTTTTTGTGTATATGTGAATTATTTATGCTGTCCAAACTGGATGGTCATGTTTTCTGTATCATGGTGCTGCAAGCGCAGGCTGAGCGGCATTTGCCAGCTATTGTGGTCAGTATGCAGAAGCTCTTCCGCGCGTTCAGAGAGCGGCGCACCGAGATAGGTGTGATACAGCACCTTCAGCTCGGCGTTTTCATGTGGGTAACGCAGCGGGCTGAAGCGGTCGAGCTTGTAGAGAAGATCGCCGCGGACATCCGCCTGTTCATTCTGCTCGAATGGGATCGGCTGTCCACCGCCGCCGACACAACCGCCGGGGCACGCCATGATCTCCACGAAGTCATAATGCACCTCACCAGCGAGGAGCGCTTCAATCAGTCGGCGTGCATTGCCAAGGCCGCTTGCCACAGCACAGTGGACAACCGTACCGTTCAGGTCAAATTCCGCTTCACGCCAGCCCTCCTGACCGCGGACAGCGCGGAAGGCGTCCGGTGCAGGATTCTTGCCGGAGAGTGTGTGGTATGCTGTACGCAGGGCGGCTTCCATAACGCCGCCAGTCGCGCCGAAAATGACGCCTGCGCCCGAGCCGATGCCCAGCGGGGAATCAAATTCTGCTTCCGGCAGGGAAAATACATTGATGTTCTCCGAACGGATCAGGCGATCCATTTCGCGGGTCGTGATAACGATGTCGACGTCCTGTATACCTTCTGGATTTTGACTGTAGACATGTCCGCTCTTTTCGGATTTTTTTGCGATGCACGGCATGATGGAAACACAGCACAGCTTTTCCGGCGGGACGCCGAGCTTTTCCGCAAAATAGCTCTTGGTGATCGCGCCAAACATCTCCTGCGGGCTTTTCGCGGTGGACAGCTGCGGAACCAGCTGCGGGTACTGCGACTTGATGAAGCGTACCCAGCCCGGGCAGCAGGAGGTGAACATTGGAAGCTCGTTCAGCTCACCGGAGGAGAAACGCTTGATAAATTCTGCGGATTCTTCCATGATCGTCATATCAGCGGAGAAGGCAGTGTCAAAGATATAGTCAAAGCCGATGGCGCGCAAAACAGCAGCCAGACGACGTACAGTCGCCATTTCACGCGGCAGGCCGTGGGATTCGCCCCATGCGGCGCGTACAGCCGGTGCGATCTGTACGACGGTGATCTTGTCCGGGTCCGCCAGTGCATCGAGCACCTCGATGGTATCGTCGCGTTCGCGCAGGGCACCTACCGGGCAGTGGGTGATACACTGTCCGCACAATGCGCAGTCGGAATCCTTGATACGGCGGTTGTGGGAAACGTCGATGGTGGCGCGACCGCCGGAACCAGCCATTTCCCATACCCCCAGCGTTTGGATCTTTTCGCAATACTGGACGCAGCGCATACATTTGATGCACTTTTTCGGGTCGCGGAACAGCGGGAAGGTCGTTGTCCACAGCCCCTTCGGCAAATCCATCGGATACGGATTGCGCAGGATGCCGAGGTCGTTCGCCACATGCTGTAGCTTGCAGTTGCCGGAGCGCACGCAGGTTGCACACTGGCCGTCATGCTGCGACAGCAGCAGCTCGACATTGATGCGGCGCGCTTGCCGGGCACGCGGCGAGTTGGTGTGTACAACCATGCCCTCATAGACAAGATTGTTGCAGGAGGAGACAAGGCGGGATTCTCCCTCGACCTCAACACAGCAGACGCGGCATGCGCCGATCTCGTTGATCTCCTTCAAATAGCACAGCGAAGGGATTGTGACGCCGGCGTGTGCAGCGGCTTCCATAATGGTGGTGCCTTCCGGCACGCGCACGACGATGCCGTTGATTGTTACGTTTACCATTGTCTCATTCGACCTCCTCTGAAGTTGCCGTAGCCATAGTGGTCACAGCGCAGACAGCGGGACGATTCCTGCAGGACCTCATCCTCAGTCATGCCTTCCTTGATATCGTCAAAGCCTGTAATGCACTCGCAGGCAGGACGTGTACGCAGGTTTACGCGTCCACATGCCGGCGCTGGTGACAGGGAGGCTTCCGGGATATCTTGGACAGCAGCGTGAATGACATGGTTATAGCCCAGGAAATTGTCAATATTTGCGGCAGCGACCTTACCGGCGGCGATAGCACGGATCACGGTGGATGGGCCGGTAACGGCGTCGCCGCCTGCGAATACCTTCGGACTGCCCTCCACAATACTGTCTGGCAGGGCGGAGAAGCGGTCACGGTTCACGGCAATACCCGCAGCAGCAAATGCCTTGGAGTCAATGCCCTGACCGATCGCAACAATGACGATGTCGCATGGAATGACATGTTCCGGTTTATCTGCTGTAATCGGCTTCGGACGTCCGTCGCGACCTACTGGACCGATCTGCTGCGGCTGAGTCACAAGTGCGGTGACATGCCCTTCTTCATCGGCGTCGATGCGCAGCGGCGCTTGCAGCGGCAGGATTGTCGCGCCCTCAGCAGCGGCCTCTTCGATCTCTTCCTTCAATGCGGTCATGTCGTCCACACGGCGGCGGTATACCGTGGTAACGCTGGCTGCGCCCAGACGAATTGCCGTGCGTGTGGCGTCCATAGAAACATTGCCGCCGCCGATGACGCATACGCGCTTGCCGGTAAAGTCAGGCGGATTGTCCTCGCCGATATCGCGCAGCATTTCCACAGCGGAAACAACGCCGATGCTGTTTTCACCCGGAAGACCGAGCTTGCGGTCGATATGTGCACCGATGCACAGGAAAACAGCGTCATATTTCGCTTCGATATCCTTGATGGAAATATCGCGTCCAATGGAAACGCCGGTATGTACCTCCACGCCGGTGCTCAGGATCACGTCGATGTCATTTTCTAGCATGGCTTCCGGCAGACGGTAGCGCGGAATGCCGTAACGCAGCATGCCGCCGAGCTTGGGACGCTGTTCGTATACGACGGTGTGATGGCCCATCAGCTGCAAATAAAAAGCACAGGATAAACCGCCCGGGCCGCCGCCGATGATCGCAACGCGCTTGCCGGTGGATGGTTGGTTTGCTGCCGGAGCTACATGCAGCGCATGGGTGACGGCAAAATGCTTGATGCCGCAGATGTTGACGGCATCATCCACCATATTTCTGCGGCAGCGCGCTTCACATGGATGCTCACAGACGAATGCACAGGCGGTCGGGAAGGGATTGTCCTTGCGGATGAGCTTGACTGCATCCTGATACCGTCCGGCGCGCACCAGGGCAATATAGCCCGGAACATCCACATGTGCGGGACATAGTGCGACACACGGTACCGGCTGGGTCAGGCCGCTGGTACAGCGGTTGTTGCGGACATGTTCCTCGTAGTCGTCACGGAAGCCCTTGACACCGCGAAGAACCATGTTCGCGGCTTCATAGCCAATGGCACAGTCGGCGGTATCAGCGATTGTGATTGCGGTTTTTTCAATGCGGTCAATGGTTTCCAGTGTAGCGCGTTCGCTCAGTACATCATCCATCAGGCGGGCAAGCTGACCAAGGCCAATGCGGCAGGGCGCGCATTTACCGCAGGTCTGCGCGTGGCACAGTTTCAAAAAGCCCAGAGAAATATCGACCGGACATAGGCCGGGAGGGCTTGCGGCGATGCGCCGCTCCAAATCTCTGTACAGCCCCTCGACGACGGTCTGCGCCTGATTCGGGGTTTCCAAACTTAATCTGCTCAATGTTCATTCACTCCAAAAGAATCTTCTTTTTCATGCGGGTACGTACACTTGAAACTACCCATAATATAACCATAAAATGGTCAAAATTGTATTGTGTCTATTGTACGCCTTTTTTTGGAAAAATCAATCTTTTCTTTATAAAAAACACGGAATAATCCGAAAAAAATTAGAATTTTGCAGGATTTGCACCAAAAAGAAAATCAGGAGACAGTATTCTGTCTCCTGATAAGGGAATGTTAATTTTTTGACCAGTTTAGAAGCGGAAATCGCGCTGGCCTTCGTGGATATTCTCGATGTATTCCGAGGCTTTTTGGCGGACAGTTTCATTTGGAATAGTAAGCAGCTCCTTGCGGATGAGCGCTTCACCGATTGCCTTTGTATCCGCAGACGCATAGTCCTCCAGATATTCCTTGAGTGTCATCAGTGCATTCGGATGGCAGCAGTTGACGATCTGCTTGCTCTTGAGCAGTGACATAAAGCGGTCGCCGGTGCGTCCTGCGCGATAGCATGCCGTGCAGAAGCTTGGCACATAGCCCAGGTCCATCAGCCAGTGGACAACCTCATCCAGTGTGCGGCGGTCACTGACGTCAAACTGTGCGGAATTTTCCTCCTCCGGCTCTTCCTCGACATAGCCACCGACGCTGGTGCGCGAACCGCCGCTGATCTGGGAAATACCGAGATTCAGCACGCGCTCACGGGATTCCTGGCTCTCACGGGTAGAAACGATCATGCCGGTGTACGGCACGGCGATGCGGATGCAGGCGACAATCTTTGCGAACATGTCGTCTGAAATGCCGTTGTCAAATACATCCGGGTCGATATCATCCGCGCGGCGCACGCGCGGGACGCTGATGGTGTGCGGACCAACGCCCTTATATGCTTCCAGATGCTCCGCATGCATAATGATACCGGTGAAGTCATAGCGGTAGTTGTTCAGACCGAACAGTACACCCAGACCGACGTCATCAATGCCGCCTTCCATTGCGCGGTCCATCGCTTCGGTGTGATATGCGTAATCGTGCTTCGGCCCTGTCGGATGCAGCTTTTCATACGATTCCTTATTGTATGTTTCCTGGAACAGGATATAGGTGCCAATGCCCGCATCCTTGAGCTTTGCATAGTTCTCAACGGTCGTTGCGGCGATGTTGACGTTGACACGGCGGATCGCGCCATTCTTATGCTTGATGCTGTAGATCGTCTGGATGGATTCCAGAATGTATTCCAGCGGATTGTTTACCGGGTCTTCACCGGCTTCAATGGCGAGACGCTTGTGACCCATATCCTGCAGTGCGGTGACTTCCGCAACGATTTCTTCCTGCGTCAGCTTTTTACGTGCAATGTGCTTATTTTTTGCGTGATAAGGGCAGTATTCGCAGCCGTTGACGCAGTAATTTGACAGATACAGCGGCGCAAACATGACAATGCGGTTGCCGTAAAATTCCTGTTTGATCTCACGGGCGAGCGCATAGATCTCTTCATTTTTATCCTCAAGGTCACAGTCCAGCAGGACGAGCGCCTCCTTATGGGATATGCCCTTCATTTTGCGCGCCTTTTCTAAAATCTGGTCAATGAGTTCGCGGTTGTGCTTGTTTTCCTCTGCGTAGGCAAGACAGGCACGGATCTCCTCATCGCTGATAAATTCCTCCGCCTTGGGGGACATGACATTATACATAACGGTTACCTCCTGTAGAATAGGGCAGGCTGCTCAGAGCTTAGAGTAGACTGCTTTTGTGTTTACGCCGTCCAGCATACCGAGTTTACCGGACATGGCGCTGATGACATCGGCAGGGGCATCAACGGCAATACTGATGAGTGATATATTGCGCTTTTCATAGGGGATACCCATGCGGCCGATGATATACTGTCTGTACTCATGTAAAATGTGGTTCAGCCGGTCGATGCTTGCGGGATTCTCCACGACGATTGCCAGAATAGCGACTCGCGTTTGTTCCATGCGTGTTCCTTCCTTTCCAGATACGCCTTAGATAAATAAAAACATCCCTGCGCCGGAACGCAGGGATGCAGATAAGACGAAAACAGACAGGGGAAGACGGTGAAAAATCCCCCTGTTAGTATGACATGTCTTTTCCGTCAGGAGCTGCTCCTTGCGGGTCGGTACATTTGCAGTGATAGCTGGTTTGCGGTAAGAAGGATGCTTCTGTCCGCGCACTTTAACTACTGTCAGTATAGCACTGAAAACGGAAAAGAGCAATAGATACTGTCGATAACTTAAGGCAGGATTGTCACCTTTGTGCCCACCTTGCAGTATTTCCATAAAATATCCATGACAGCATTATTTACTGCCACGCAGCCGGTCGTCCAGTCGGTTTGTCCACCGAGATTGCCCTTCTGGCCGTGGATCATGATCTGCCCGCCGAGCTTGGTATACCAGTTCGGCTGCTGACCGGCATTCAGCTGGGACATAATCTCATTGTATTCGTCCTGAGAGATCAGCCCGGTATCCAGACCACGCTTTGCGTCGTTTGCATTTGGATAGTTCAGTCCGAGCGAAAGATAATACTTACTCTGGCTGTTGAGCACGCAGATGGTGTATTCGCCCTCCGGTGTGCGCTTGTCGCCCTCCTGCTCTTTGGCGCCGGCAACAGAGCCATAGCCGATGGAATACTGCGCGATGACGCTTTCCCCGTTGTACAGTGTCAGCACATGGTCGGATTTGTTGACAACGATAGATACATCCTGTGCCTGCTCCGGCGTAAGCGAGGGCTGTACGATCGGCAGCTCCTGGTGCACCATCCACACATGGCCGTCGATCTCCTGCTGTACAGGCTGCTCTGCCGGCTTTGTTTCCTCTGCCTGCTGTTCGATGTCCTGCTCAGGTGTCGCAGCAGGTGCAGGCGTATCTGCGGATTGGGAGGTTTTCGGTTCCTCGGCAGCTGCAGTATCTGTGAGAAATACCGCATGGCAGAATACAGCGGCAGAGGACACAACAGCTGCGCAGCAGGCAACGAGCAATACAGCTTTGATCTTTTGAAAAGCACGTTTCTATTTTCTCATTCTGTTAGAAATCTCCAATCATTGATACAGTGTTTTTATGCGCTGCCTGAAAAGCGGAAAAAGATGAATCATTCGTTTTTCAGACAGGCTCTGGACATTTTTATCCATTATACGGCGAAGCAGTGCATCCGTCAATTCATAAAAGTAACAAAAATGTTACGAAATAATTACAAAATAATAAATTCAGGCGAAATCGATCTGCAGATCACAGCGAACACGCTCGGCAACAGCTGAAATAAACGCACGATTTGTCGGACGGCGCGTAGAGCTGAAACCTGGGAAATGCCCATCACAACGATCCCAGGCGATCAAAATGCCACTGCGGATATCACGTTCCACACTGGTCCATGTGGTTGAATTGGCCTTGGCAACCGAGGGATACACAACCTTCGTAACAGAGATGGTCGGTGTGTTGTGGCGCAGCGCCAGCATAATACAGTCGCGCACGTAATAGTAGCCCAAAACATGTGTTGGAAACTGCAGGGTGTTCAGTATTTTGGTGATGTACCGTTGAATTTCATGATCTGTTGGCCTGTGCACTGGTTCAGAAGTGTTTCTGACGCAGGTGGAAATCAGATCAGCGATGGTATTGGCATTGACTGGCTTGCGCAGGAAGAAGCTGACGCCGAGCCGGTTGCATTCCGCAGTCATTTCCGCAGATGTGAAGGAGGAAATAACAAAGACATGCGGATGCTGCCCTGCAGGAAGTTGGTTCAGTTGGCGCAGCAGGAGCAGTGCATTTCCACCGGGAAGCATGGGATCGAGCAGAAGGACATCTGGATTTTCACGCTGTACAGCCTCCAGCAGTTGGTCACAGCTGCGGTATACACCGGTGACGGAAAAGCCATCTGATGGCTGGAGCGTATGACGTATCAGGCGGGTAAATAGGCTGTCTTCATCTGCTATCATAACTTGGATCATAGATTGCATAGAGATCACTCCTTTTGACGGTCAATGGCAATATTATACAATGGGACAGAAGTTTCCACAATTCGGGAAATTTACAAAAAATATGTCGAATGTATTTGGGTGAACGATTATTTCGACAGTATTCGACAGAACAATGATATGAAAAAATATATATAAGATAAAAAATATCTTAATTTTGATGAAATTTGCGAAGAAATTTATATATTTGTTGAATTTGTCAAATATACAAATTCAACATTTTACGACAATTACGGTATAAAGCAAATAAAAAACAGGTCTCCGCGCATTTTTTTCTGCGGGAGACCTGTCGGTCAACTACCTTATATTTTGGATATATCTAACGATATCGTCTGTGTTTTCAGAGCATACTTAGTGCTTTTGGGCGTTCAGCTTGGCAACCTGATCAAAGGTGTCGAGGACATCCTGCGACGGAGCCGGGGTGAGCAGGCTGACAATGACATTGACTACCAGTGCTACAACGAATGCCGGAAGCAGTTCGTAAATCGCAAATACGCCGCCAAGGGTCGCAATGCCGAACTTCCAGATAAAGACCATTGCACCGCCTGCGACCATGCCTGCCAGTGCGCCCCACTGGTTGGAACGTTTCCAGAACAGCGCCAGCAGGACAATCGGACCGAAGGTCGCACCGAAGCCAGCCCATGCGAACGATACGATGCGGAATACAGAGCTGTTCGGATCACGTGCAAGGAAGACCGCGATCACTGCGATAACAATGACCGTGATACGAGCGGCAAAGATGCTCTGCTTGTTGGTCAGCTTCACGCCGAACAGATCCTGCAGCAGATTCTGCGAGAAGCTGGAGGCAGCAGCCAGCAGCTGGGAATCTGCGGTGGACATGGTAGCCGCAAGGATACCTGCCATGATAACGCCTGCAATAATAGCAGCCAGAACGCCATGCTCACTGATGAGCTGTGCGATGTTGATGATGATTCTCTCAGAATCCTCCAGGACTGGCAGTGCACCTACCTTGGTCATGCCCAGACCGACAATACCGATGATAACCGCGACAGTCATAGAGATAACGACCCAGACAGTAGCGATGCGGCGGGATGTTTTGATCTTGTTTTCATCCTCTGTAGCCATGAAGCGAAGCAGGATATGCGGCATGCCAAAGTAGCCGAGACCCCACGCCAGCATGGAAGCAGACGTCAGTGCGCTGTAAGCAGAGGAAGTTCCTGTTTCCGGGTCATAAATATTGGTCAGGCTGAGATAGCCCGGCAGAGAGGATGCATGATCCATAACTGCGCTCCATCCGCCTGCAACGTTGATGCCGTAGAAAACAACGACGATCAGTGCAATTGTCATAACAATGGACTGGATCAGGTCGGTGGTGCTGGCCGCCAGAAAGCCGCCCAATGCACAGTAGCCGACAATGATAATTGCGCTGACGATCATAGCGGCTGTATAATCAACGCCGAACAGCTGGTTGAACAGCTTGCCGCAAGCAGAAAAGCCGGAAGCGGTATACGGGATAAAGAAAACGATGATAATGACAGCGGCTACCGAAGAAAGCAGGTGCTTTTTATCGCCATAACGGTTGGAAAAGAAATCCGGGATCGTGATGGAATCGGTGGTATGCGTATAGATACGGATGCGGCGCGCGACGATCAGCCAGTTGAGGTATGTACCGATCGCAAGGCCGATCGCGGTCCAGGCTGCATCTGCAATACCGGTCAGATAGGCAACACCCGGAAGGCCCATCAGCAGCCAGCTGCTCATGTCGGAGGCTTCCGCACTCATCGCGGTTACCAACGGGCCGAGCTTGCGTCCACCCAGATAGAAATCGTCGGTGCTTTTGTTTCTATTGGAGAAACGGAAGCCGACGTAAAGCATCATTGCCAGATAAATGATAATGGTAATGATGATAAGTATGGTTGACATTTCACTTACTCCTTTATGAAAGATAATACCTGATTATTTTAGCATAGGAGTGAGTGAACGAGAATATGAACTGCGTACTAGAATCAAGTTTGTACTTCTAAGTATGATGCGTGGCGAATATATTTGTTATAAGCGGGAAAATCAGCTAAATGCTTTGGTTTTATATGCACCAAGGAACATCGGAAGTGTTGTACCGGAGTATTGATAAAGAGAATAATCTCCATTACATATACACCAGTCATAGATCATGGCGCGCTCCAGCATGGCATATGCCTTGACGATCTCATTGACGGAAACATCCGTGCGAAGCTCGCCGCGCTTCTGCCCTTCGATGACGATTTTCCGTAGCACACGGTAATAGGTACGCCCCTGATTGAGCAGGTGCCGCTCGCCAAAGGTCACAAGTTGTGAGGAGTACATCTGTGCCAGCAGATCCATGGGGATACTGTTTTCGATCATAAGAAACAGCTCATGATTCAGATACATCAATCGGTCAAAGCTGTTCATCTCCGGGTCGATTTCCTGCATCAGCTGTTCATATTTTGCGTCAAACAGATAGGAAAGGGAGGAGAGCAGCGCGTCTTTGCTGTCGAAATAATGATAAAATGAGCCTTTGGAGGTTTCTGAGCGTTCCACAATATCATCTATCGTTGTTGCATCATAGCCCTGTTCATAAAATAGCGACCATGCGGCGTCAACGATGCGTCCTTTTGTATTTCGGGAATCTTTTTTTGCCATATGGTGTTCCCTCCTTCTTTTTTATTATACGGCAGCAGGCTGGTGTGAAACAAGGAAAAGTTTTTTTCTGTTTACAAATAGTCGGAAATTCATTGACAAATTGTTTACAAAAAGTTCGTTGACTGGCTGGAATAAAAAGGGTATGATAAATATGAAGATTGTTAGATAAAAATAAATGTATTGTTGTGATTTGTAAAAGGGATTTGGAAAAATCAGGGTATGATATCAATATGGCCGAATAATATTGTACTCTATGGGTTCCAAAATGTAATGACAGAAAGGAGAACCTAAAATGAAACAGGAAAAGTACAATATTTTCTTTGACAGCCCGATGGGACTGCTTTCCGGTTCGCTGGATCTCTGTGAGACAGGGAAGGGAATTACTGGATATATTATGCTGATGGGGCATGGAACGATCATTACAGATGGCAAAATGGAAGGCGATATACGTGATTTCGAGGGGACCATCTGGTTCAAAAATGAGGAAGTGCCATTTCATGCAAATGGGGAGCTTTCTGATGGTGTGCTCGACCTTGATATGTCGATCGGTTCGCAGGTTTATCCGCTGTCCTGCTTCCCGGTCAGTTGATGCTTCGGCATTGCACGATATGCTGCTGGCTGGTATAATAGTATGCAAGGATAAACATCCGGTCACGTACCGGCGAACGCAGGAGGATTACAGCTATGGCACGAACCAGCAGCATAGAACGCAACACAAACGAAACGAAGATCAGGCTCGACCTGAATATTGACGGCACCGGCAAGGCGGATATTGCCAGCGGTGTCGGCTTTTTTGACCATATGATGAATGGTTTTACACGGCATGGGCTATTTGATTTGAAGCTGAAGGTAGACGGAGACCTTGAGGTCGACTGCCACCATACCATTGAAGATACCGGCATTGTACTGGGCAATGCGATCCGGGAGGCAGTTGGCGATAAAAAGGGCATTCGCCGCTATGGCTCGTGTATCCTGCCGATGGATGAAGCGCTTGTACTGTGTGCGATCGATCTGTCCGGACGGCCATATCTGGTCTTTGATGCAGAATTTACAGCGGACCGCTGCGGCGATATGGATACAGAGATGGCGCGTGAATTTTTCTATGCCGTATCCTATGCGGGCATGATGAACCTGCACATTAAGGTACTGTATGGTTCTAACAACCATCATATCATGGAAGCGATGTTCAAGGCGTTCGCCAAGGCGCTGGATATGGCAACGATGTATGATGAACGGATTACCGATGTGCTCTCCACAAAGGGGACACTGTGACAACGACATAAAACAAAGCGGGACATGCGTATTTGGAACATGTCCCGCTTTTTCGTGCGCTTGTCACATACAGGCGATCATCATTACTGCTTTACCTGCTTCATAGACAAGCCAATCCGTTTTTTGTTTACATCCACAGACAGGACGACTGTCTTGACGACATCACCGACGCGGACGACCTCGGACGGATGCTTGACATATTTATCGCACAGCTGTGAGATATGCACCAGACCGTCCTCATGCACACCGATGTCCACAAAGGCGCCAAAGTCGCAGACATTGCGCACCGTACCGACGATCTCCATGCCGGGCTGCAGTTGGTCGAGCGTCATGACCTCTGCACTGCGCAGCAGCGGGGCGGGCAGCTCATCGCGCGGGTCACGCCCGGGTTTTTGTAATTCCGCAGCGATGTCGGTCAGCGTTGGGATACCGATACCGCAGCGCTGTGCAAGCGAAGCCTTGCCGGTTTGTTTGATGCGGCGGTTTAAATCGGAAAGCCGATGGGCATGGACATCGTCCTCTGTATAGCCGCACAGGGCCAGCAGACTTTTTGCTGCCGGATAGGATTCCGGGTGAACACCTGTGTGGTCAAGGACTTCGTCGCTTTCTGCCACGCGGAGGAAGCCTGCGCACTGCTCATATGCCTTGGGGCCCAGCTTGGATACCTTGAGCAACTGCTTGCGGGAAGAAAATGCGCCGTTTGTTTCGCGGAAGGCTGTAATATTTTTTGCAATGGCGGGGGAGATGCCGGAAATATGCTCCAGCAACGACGGGGATGCGGTATTCAGATCGACGCCGACTGCATTGACACAATCCTCAACTACGCCGTCCAGCGTTTGAGAAAGTCGAGCCTGCGGCATGTCGTGCTGATATTGGCCGACACCGATTGCCTTTGGGTCGATCTTGACCAGCTCCGCCAGCGGGTCTTGCAAACGGCGGGCGATGGAAACCGCAGAACGCAGGGAAACGTCATAATCCGGAAATTCCTGTGCGCCCAGCTTGGAAGCGGAATAGACCGAAGCGCCCGCTTCGCTGACGACCATGTAAGAGATCGGGAATCCGGTTTCGCGGATAAAATCTGTCAGGAATTGCTCGGATTCGCGGCTTGCAGTACCGTTGCCCAGCGCAACACAGGTGAAATGATGCTTGTGATACAGTGCGGTCAGCGTGCGCACAGCTTCTGCTGTTTTGCTGTGCGGCGGGGTTGGATAAATCACAGAGGTATCCAATACCGCGCCAGTTTCATCGACAATTGCCAGCTTGCAGCCGGTGCGGTATGCCGGATCAAAGCCCAGGATCACCTTGTTTTTGATGGGCGGCTGCATGAGCAGCGGACGCAGATTGAGCGCGAAGGTGGAGATCGCCTGCTCATTGGCAGCATCGGTCAGTTCCTTACGCAGTTCACGACTGAGCGAGGGGAGCAGCAGGCGCTTCCATGCATCGGCGCACATAGCGGATAATTCCGCGGCGTATGGATGCGGCTTGCGGAATACCGAGTGGGCGATCAGCTGTACAGCGGCGTCTTCGTCGCAGTTAATATCGATTTTGAGCAGCTTTTCGCGTTCGCCGCGGTTGAGCGCAAGGATCTGATGGCTTTGCAGGCGGCGCACCGGGCTGCGGAAATCTGCGTACTGTGCGTACACGGTTTGTTCCGCATCCTTTCCGGTGGATACCAGCTCACTGGTAGAACGCAGCAGGGCGCGCAGATGCGAACGCAGTGCAGCGTTGACGGAGCAATCCTCTGCGAGGATATCCAGCGCGCCGTTTAATGCATCCACTGTGGTCTCTACGCCCAGTTCTGCTGAGAGATAGGGCCGGGCAAGCTGTTCTGTCGGTTCGCTGCTGCCCTTGCGCAGTGCTTCTGCAAGCGGTTCCAGCCCTTTTTCGCGGGCGATGGAAGCACGGGTACGGCGCTTCGGGCGGAACGGAAGGTATAGATCCTCCACTTCCGTAAGTGTTTCCGCCTGTTCAATGGAGGTGCGAAGGGATGCTGTCAGCTTGCCCTGCTCTTCAATGGCGTTCAATACATCTTCCTTCCGTGACTCCAGTCCGCGCAGATATGCCAGGCGGTCTGCCAGCTGTCGGATGACCTGATCGTCCATCGTACCATGCATTTCCTTGCGGTAACGCGCAATAAAGGGCACGGTATTGCCCTCATCCAGCAGGGCGATAACATTTTCTACATGGTCTACGCGCAGATTCAGCTCCTGCGCGAGTTTTGCTGCTATATTCATAGATAAAATCCTTTCTCAAAGAGGCGGGGGATTGTTCATGCAGGGAAGCGGGAGGAATACATGGAAACAGCCGCAGTCCCTTTGAACTGCGGCTGCAAAAATTTTACGTTTAGCCGAGCAAATCTCCCATATCGATCATCGTCGTAACCAAGTCTTCGATATCGTCCTCAGGGACGGAATATACGCCGTCGTCATCCGGTTCAACTGTAACGGTAACTGTCTGTGCATCGCCATATTCGATGTTCGCTACACGCTCTGCCAGCAGATCGTAAACCATCTGTCCAGCATATTCTGTGATTTCCTCTTCGCTGGGGACATCCATGTTACCATTGAGTATCTCACTGGAATACTCGGTCATTTTTGTTTCTACATCGTCCATCAGACCGTTGAATACATTGGTGATCGGCTTGATCTCCACCGGTACCTCGTAGCTGTCCTCTGTCTTTGTGGCCTCCAGCACGGTATAGTCTGTTTGCTTTAACAGATCCGCAAACAGAGTACGGTATTTGCTGTTTAGCTCATCAGACAAACCGAGCGAAGAGATTTCCTCCACCATGCTGTCGAGTACATCGTCATACTCCTGCTGGGCTTCTTCTGCTGTAATATCAACGATTTTGACATATTCTGCACTTTCGCCGTGAACGGTAGAATCCAGTGCCGCTTTGACATAGCCGCTGGCATCAAAGCTAGGGCCACACGCTGCCAAAAGCAATCCGGCACATACCATCACAGCACAGAGCATAAGCGATCTCCATGCACGTTTCATAATTTTTTACTTCCCAAAGTTATTACATACATTGTATCAGATAAGCCTATGAATTGCAAGGATATACACCTGCTGCAAAATCCACGGGACAGCGGTAAGAAGTGCTGTAACATTGCCGGAAAACATGGTATACTAATAGGACAGAAAGGAAGTGGAATGCCATGAATCCAACCTATAAAAAGCTGATGAGATGTTATGACAGCCTGCGGGCGCTGACGGATTTCAAGCCGCAGCTGGCGCTGGTGCTTGGTACAGGGCTGGGCAATTTTGCCGATAAGATCCGCGTTGTACAGACCGTGGGCTACCATCAGATCGATGAATTTCCGATCTCGACGGTAGAGGGACATAAAGGGCAGTATGTTTTCGGCTATGTGGATGCCGTCCCGGTGGTTATTATGCAGGGGCGGGTGCATTATTATGAAGGCTATGATATTCAGGAGGTCGTCCTGCCGATCCGGCTGATGAAGCTGATGGGAGCGGAGATCTTGATGGTGACCAATGCATCCGGTGGTATTTGTGAACGCTTCCATGCGGGAGACTTGATGCTGATTACAGACCATATCTCCTCCTTTATCCCGTCTCCGCTGCGTGGTGCCAATATAGAGGAGCTGGGCGTGCGGTTCCCGGATATGACAGATGCATATGACCCGGTGCTGCGGGATATCATCCGAAAAACAGCGCAGAAGGAAAATATCCCGCTGCAGGAGGGCGTCTATATCCAGTTGCCCGGCCCACAGTTTGAAACGCCGGCGGAGATACGCATGGCACGTGCACTTGGTGCAGATGCAGTCGGTATGAGTACAGCCTGTGAGGTAATCGCGGCGCGGCATATGGGTATGCGCGTATGCGGTATTTCCTGTGTTTCCAATATGGCAGCAGGTATGACCGGCGGCCCGCTGCTGCATGAAGAGGTTCAGCAGAATGCCGACCAGGTAGCGCCGCGGTTTGAAAAGCTGGTGCAGTGTTCCATCACAGCAATTGCCCGCAGCATATAATGACAAGGGACAATCGGAAGCTGGACTGATTGCCCCATTTGCCGAAAGGATTATGGAGACATAGAATGATAGAACGGACATACCATACCCAAAAAGGAGATATTCATTATTGGATCAATGCGGTTGATCCATCCCAAAGTACATTGGTATTCCTGCCGGGACTGACGGCGGATCATCGCCTTTTTGAAAAGCAAATAGATTTTTTTGCAGGAAAATATAATGTGTTTGTATGGGATGCGCCGGGACATGGTGCATCAAGACCGTTTGCGCTGAACTTTTCCCTGATGGATAAAGTGGAATGGCTTCATGCTATTTTGATTCATGAGAATATCAGTCAGCCGGTTCTCGTTGGGCAATCCATGGGCGGATATGTCTCGCAATGCTACATGCAGCGGTATCCCGGCGAGGTGCGGGCCTTTGTCTCAATCGACTCTGCGCCGCTGAAACGCTGTTACATGACCGGTTGGGAGATCTGGCTGTTAAAGCACTGTGAGCTGATGTATCGCTGTTATCCGTGGAAGCTGTTGATTGAAAGCGGCTCCAAGGGATGCGCCACAACAGATTACGGACGGGCGCTGATGCGCAGTATGATGCAAAGCTATACGCCGAGGGAGTACAGCCGTCTGGCAGGCCATGGATTTCGGATATTGGGGGAAGCAATCGAAGCGGACCTGCCGTATCAGATCGACTGCCCGTGCCTGCTGCTCTGCGGGGAAAAGGATCAGGCTGGTTCGGCAAAACGTTATAATCGGCAATGGACAAAGAAAGAAGGACTTCCGTTGGTTTGGATTAAGGCTGCGGGGCACAATGCAAATACAGATGCGCCGGACACAGTAAACAGGCTGATACAGGAATTTATAGCGGCACAATGAGATCAGCGACAAGGAGGAAACTTCAGAGGAATTTGCATGGATAAGAAATTATTTGCACAGGCAATTGCGAAGTTTTTGTTTGGCTTTGTATTGGTAGGTCTGTTGATATTTGTACCGGCAGGTTCGCTGGAATATTGGAATGGCAGGCTCCTGATGGCGATTCTTTTCATCCCGATGTTTATAGGGGGAATTGTTCTGATGGCAACAAATCCGGACTTGCTCCGTAAAAGGCTGAATGCAAAGGAAAAAGAATCCGAACAAAAATCGGTTGTTCTATTCAGCGGCATCATGTTTATTTGCGGCTTTCTGCTTGCTGGTTTCAATTACCGTTTTGGCTGGATCACGATGCCGAAATGGATGGCAATTGCTGCTGGCGTAGTATTTCTGTTTGCTTATGCCATGTATGCAGAGGTGCTGCGCGAGAATGCATATCTATCCAGAACCATAGAGGTACAGGAAAACCAAAGGGTAATTGATACAGGTTTATATGGTGTCGTCAGGCACCCTATGTATTCCGCCACGGTATTTCTGTTTTTATCGATGCCATTGGTGCTGGGTTCGCTGTTGTCATTTGTTGTCTTTCTTGCATATCCTTTTATCCTTGCAAAGAGAATCAAAAATGAAGAACAAGTGCTGGAAAGGGAGCTGGGAGGTTATTCTGACTATAAGAACAAAGTAAAATATAAAATGCTTCCGTTTATTTGGTGACGAAAATTTCCCATTTACCAACATATTTGCAGCTATAGCTGGCGGAAATCGGGCAAAAGGGAAGCGCATCTGTCCAGGGATAGACAGATGCGCTTTTGCGCGGATGGGTGAGCCGCGCAGAGAAAGGGGGGCAATGGAACACAAAGTTCCAGAAAAAAGCTTAATCAACAGCGATGGTTTTGCGCAGCTTGGCACGGGCAACTGCGGCTGTACGCAGCGCATTGCCAATGCTTGCAGCTTCGTCAGCTGGCGTACTTTCGGTCAGCCGTTCGCTGCATTTGCGGGCTAAAGAATCCAGCGCGAAAACCATGTTTGCAATTTCTTCACGATAAAAGCCGTCATATACCTGCGACTCTACCTTCTGCTTTGCAGATGCCAATGCAGTACGCTTGAGCAGCGTCTCATTGGAGTTAGAAGACTTGTTCTTCAGGGAAGCCTCCATTTCAGACAGACAGCGAAGCAGCATTTCAGATTCATCATGGGAAAGCGGTTTTGTCAGTTGAAGCATACTGTAACACCTCCATTCAGAAAAAATGTGAGACAAAATCTGTATGAATATGAAAGAGAGAAGAGATGGGTGGAAGCGAGGGGAGGGAGAAAGAGCTTCCACCCGGGGGATATCTGTTGATTTGCACTAATTGTAACATTACTCGCGTGAAAAAGCAATAATTTAACTTTTTTCATCCATAACAAACTTTAAATTGCACATTTGTGCAAAATGTTCAAGAAATGTCTCAAAAGATACGTAAACCTGCCTTGATATAGGAGGTTAACGATAGATGTGAAAGGTAAGAGTCAATTGAAATTTACAAATAATTTACATTTAATTTGGAAAGGATTTGGAAGAGAATGAAGACGGTTTTTCTGGGGGATAGTATAACGGAAGGCTATGGTGTTTCCCGCGGAGAGTGCTGGGTAGATGCCATGCCGGGGCAAAACATAAACCGCGGCATCAGTGGAGATACCACTGCCGGCATGCGCCGTCGGTTTGCCGCACATGTCCTGCGCGAACGACCAGACCGCGTGGTCGTGATGGGCGGCATTAACGACCTGAGCGAAGGCGGCTCACTGGAGAATGTGAAGGAAAACCTATACTGCATGTATGAGCAGGCGCGGGAGTCAGGTATTGTACTGATTCCGGCAGTTTGTGTCATGCCAGACTATGATGAACTTCTGGAAAACGACTGGGCGGCATTTTATCCGGGGATTGCGCATCTGAAGGAAAATCTGGAAGCATTGGCGCAATGGATCCGCTACTATGCACAGGAGCATCACTGCATCTGTTTAGATTTTGCCCAGAAATTCCCGAATTATACATCGGATGGATATTGCCGTTATTTTTCTGATGGTGTGCATCCCAATGCACGTGGGCACGCGATCATGGCAGAGATTGCGCGTCAGGTATTGATGGCAGATTCTGATACGTAATACAGAGATTTTACACACAGGCACATAGATTTTACACGGGAATATGCGCAGAATTTACATGCTTCTGTTATGATACAGACAGAATAAAAAGATGAAAAGGAGAAAGATCATGGACGATACCGTACAGCGTTATATTTCCTACGATAAAAATGGTGAAATCAAGCTCTCCATCCCAACGATACTGTTTGGCGGCTATGACAGGGAACAGACCTGTGAAATGGTACGGGAGCTGTCTGATTATTACAAGGTACGCATTATGCAGCTGATGGACGCGCTTGCAGAAAAGGAACGCGAGAATGACCAGCTGCGTCAGAAAATTTCATAAGTATTACTTCATATATTCCTCTCTTTCTATCCTAAAATCTCCCGCTTCAGCGGGATTTTTTTATGTCTATTTTTAGGAAAAGCTGCACACAATAGAGGCAATCCATATTTTAGGATGTGAGGACATGGAACAAAATAATACAAAACGGAGTATTCGGCTGCTGGCTATGACAGTGGTTCTTGTCTTGCTGCTGGTGTATAGCAGTGATATCATACGCGGCGTTGCCGGTATTGCCCAGCTGTTTCAATCCTTTCTGATCGGTATTGCGATTGCCTTTGTATTAAATGAACCATATAAACGCCTGCGCGCGTTTTACAGTGCCAGATGCAGGATAAAGGGGAAAAAGGCGCATGTACTGGCGATTGTCTCCGCCTATTTGCTGGTTTTGGCTGTACTCGCGGCAGTGATCGGTATTGTCATTCCGCAGATCATTGACAGCATACAGCTGTTTGCACAGAACATAGAATATTATTTGGAAAATTTACAGCAGGAGCTGGATCGGCTGACAGCACAGCTGGGATTGAATCCCATTGATTTGAGCAGTCTGACGGCGTTGGTTCAGGCGGGGCTGGGACAATTTGATACAGTCGCCGGTACGGTCGTGCCGAAGCTGCTTTCTGTTACCGGCACGATGCTGGGCAAGCTGGCAACGCTGGTCATCGGAATCGCATTCTCTGTGTACCTGCTGGCAGGGAAACGGCGGGTGCTGTCGCAGGCCGACCGCGTATTGCGCGCCTATCTGCCGGAGGATATCTATGAGCACATGAAATATGTCCTGCGGGTCATTGTGGAATCGTTCCAGAATTATATTGTGGGGCAGAGCATAGAGGCTGTCATATTGGGCAGCCTGTGCTTTGCCGGAATGTTCCTCCTGCGGCTGGATTATGCGGGTATGGTCAGCGTCGTCGTCGCGCTGACTGCCTTAATTCCGATTTTGGGCGCATATATCGGCGGCGCGGTAGCCGTCGTGCTGCTGTTCATGATATCGCCATTCAAGGCGATTGTGTTTTTGGTCTTTTTCGTCATTCTCCAGCAGGTGGAGAATAATGTGATCTATCCGCGTGTGGTTGGTGGGCGCATCGGCCTGCCGGGGATTTGGGTACTGCTGGCAATCACAGTCGGTGGCAAGCTGGGCGGTGTGATCGGTATGCTGTTCAGCGTGCCGACGGCGACAATCTTTTATACCCTGCTGAAAAACAGCGTGCGGACAAGGGAAAAAGGAAAATAAAAAGCTCCCGCAGCGTGAAGGCTGCGGGAGAAAGAGAGAAACTCAATCGTACGAAATCGGGAAGGTAGTTTCGCCGATCGTGATGCTTTTCATTTCATCCGGCGGAATGATTTCTGTAAATGTACCGCCGTCGCGGAAGAGATAGCTGTCTGTCTTTTTGAAATACTGACTGCCACCGAGGGAAACTCCATTTGTGTGGCATGTCTGCCCAGAGTCTGTTGTAATATAAAAATTTCTACCTATATCACCAATGCTGTCAATGACACTGTCGTGTATTCCCCATTCGTCCTCTATGATCGGCTCGTCATCCTCTGTGCGCGTATACGTGTATTCGATGTAAGCGGACAGCGGAGAAATGGTCAGCTCTGTGATTTCAAAGGTACGCCCATTGTACGTAAATGTTGCGTTGTCCTCCAATGGGACAGACAAAGCGCAGCTTTCATAGCTTGCATCAAAGTCCAACTCCCAGTGCCCTTCGATGGCCAGATGAACATCATCGGGGGATTCAAAACAGTCGGTGTAAAGCCAAGGTAACTGATATGAATAAGCGTCATAGCTGTACCAATACAGGGAATCAATGGTTTTGGATACCGAACGGAAGGGGATGTCACCTTCAAAAGAATAGCATTCCATCCATTCGATCTCGTTGTCGCTTGGATCGGGATCGGTAAACATAATATCCCGACTGTAGCCTGTCTCGGTAGTGATTGTGTCCCGTGTTTCATTAAAAATGAGGAAGGAAATATCTGTGTTTGTGGAATAGTCGGATGGGGACTGCGGGATGTTGTCCGGCAGGTCGATATCCGCGCTGTTGTCCCACGAGATCGTATACAGAATCCATGCGTTTCTTTCATCTCCTAAAACTGCCTTGGCGGAGATGGTTACGCCATTGTCCGTGTCGGACGCTTCCAACGCTGTACCGTATTCTTCGATCACGGCGCTCTGCGAATCGCTGTTACCAAAATATGGCGCATATAGTTCAGATAAGGTTTTGATTGCGACGCCGCATGCCGTCAGCGCCAGTATGGACACCAGTACGATGCCTGCAAGCGCGGGCCGACGGGACGGACGACAGCGTGTATGCTGGTCAGCCTGATGGATTGCTGCGCGAAACAGCCGCTCCTGCTGCTCGCCCGACAGCTGGATGTTGTCCAGTGCATCTTTATATTCATTCATGTAGTGCTTCATGTTCTGACCCTCCTAACATTTTTTTCAGCTTTGCGCGGGCACGATTCAAGCGGGTATAGACTGCGGAGGTGGAGATGTCCAAAATTTCCGCGATTTCATCCGCCTGATATCCTTCATAATAATGCAGATAAACAACCGAGCGATACCGTGCAGGCAATGCATTGACTGCGGCGAGAACAGCGTTGTCAGGCGGTTCCGGTACGGGGATATCTGCACAGACATCTAAACTGCACGTCCTGCTGTGCCACGGGCTGCGCAGGATATTTTTACAGACATTTGCCGTCATACGCAGGATATATGCTTTTTCATGCGCTTCATTTTCAAAGGTCAGCGATGTGGTCAGCAGCTTGAGAAAAACTGTCTGACAGACATCCTGCGCATCGTGGGTATTTTTTAAATAGGTATAGCTGAGGCGGAGGATTGTATTGGCATATTTTTTCGCCAGATATTCCGCCTGCCGGATGTCGTCCATCGTATCATCTCCTTAAAACCGGTTCTATTTATCATACACCGCAGAACGGCAAAACCTTACACTTTTTTGCAAAAAAATCTCCCGCAGCTTTTACACTGCGGGAGATAAAGAAGAAAAGAAACTCAGTTGTGGGGAATGTCATAGGTGATATCACCGATGGAAATGCTCTGCATGTCCTCAATTGGGGTGATTTCGCTCAGGATACCGCCTTTGCTGAGATAGGCTGTAGTGTCGTCTGAACTTATGGAGAAGCCATTGCCATTCGTCAGATCGACGGTTGTACCATCTGTTTTGGTCAGAATGACCGGAATTTGCTGTAGCTGCTCGGTTTTTTCCATTCGCCGGTTTTCCAATTCCTCGGTGTCTTTTTCTATATCGTAGACGGTGAATAATTCGCTTTGGAACTCGCAGCCGATATGAACAGCGATAGGAGAAATCGTGATATCTTTTACAGTGATAGAAAAATCGGCTGCTTCAAAATTACGTTCTACGTTGCCCGGTGTGACGGAGCAGTCTTTTTCAGATGTAGCGTCAAATGTGAGCTGCCAGTGTCCGGTGGCAATGGTATTGTGTGTGACATTGTTGTCTTGATCCATTGTAACCGCCTGAATGTTTTCCAGATCGACCGTAAGCTCACCGGTGGTCAATGCATCCGGTGTACCATTGCTGGAATAGGTTTCATAGTATTCGATCTGGTTGTCATTTGGGTCGGCGTCTGTGAACCAGTAGTCGACGCCGTAACCGGATGTCGTGTCAAGCATGTACATCGGTTTCTCGAATAATAGATACTGTTTCGGTCCGGGCGTGTTGAAATCTGGCTTTGATAGCTCCCAGTCCGGCAGGTCGATGGCGTCGTCGTCCTCCCACGAGATGGTATAGGCAACACAGAGGTTGTATTTGTCAAGGACGATTGCCTCTGCGGTCAGCGTAATGCCGTTGTCGGTATCTGATACGCCGATCGGTGTACCGATTTCGTTTATAATATCAGCCTGCTGCGTGCTGCTTGTACCGAAAATTGGAGAAAACCATTCCGCAATGGTTTTCAGCATACCGGTGGCGGATGCTGTGCCGATCAGTAAAGCGCATACGGCGGCTGTGATGAGCAGAGCGCGCCGGACGGGTCTGCGGCGATACGTGGGCCGTGGTGTATCCTGCTGCGCGAGGTGTACAGAGACAGCGGCAAGACGGTTCTTCTGCTCCTGTGTGTAATGCAGGGAAGCAAGCTCCTGCGTATATTCATCCATTCTGTGGCTCATGCTCAATCCCTCCTAACATAGTTTTCAGCTTTGCCCTTCCGCGGGAAAGGCGGGTGTGGACAGTCGCAGTTGGAATGCCGAGAATCGTACCGATCTCTGCGGCCTGATAGCCTTCAAAATAAAAGAGGTAGATCACTGAACGGTAGCGTACCGGCAGTTTGTTGACTGCGGCAAGAACGGAGCCATCCTCTGCCTGCGGTGCGGGAACATTTGCGGCAACCTCAAGTCCGCAGGTTTTCCGCCGCCACGGACTTTTTAATACATCCTTGCAGGCATTTGCCGTCATGCGGAGTATGTAGGCTTTTTCATGCTCCACGCTTTCAAATTCCTGTGGATGGGTCAGCAGTTTTACAAAAACTGTCTGACAGATATCCTGTGCATCGTGTGTGTTTTTCAGATATGTGTAGCTTAAACGGAGGATGGTATCCGCGTAGGTATTCGCCAAATACTCGGCTTGTTGATTACAATTCATTTTCTCATCTCCTTTGGAGCGCTCTTATCTGTAATACGATGCAGGTGGACAAAAACTTTCATTTATGGAAAATAATTTTGCCCTCTCCGTCGCGGTGCACAGAGAGGGCTTGAAGATACTGGATTTATCAATGGCATTTCCGGGGCACATAGCCCAGCTCCCGGAGCAGTGCCATATCGGTTTCAACCGTAATGCCTGCGGTCGTCAGCATGTCGCCGGAGATCGCAGCGTTTGCGCCGGAACAGAAGCAGGCGCGTCCTTTGTCTGGCAGCAGCCCACGGCCGCCTGCCAGACGGATGGATGCATCTGGAATCAGAAAACGAAAAACGGCGACGATCCGGCACATATCATCATTGGTGAGCTTCGGCAGGTGCTCATATGGCGTACCCGGAACCGGATTGAGCATGTTGACCGGGATCGAACGGACACCCAGCTCACGCAATTCAAGAACCATATCAATGCGGTCCTCCATCGTTTCCCCCATGCCGACGATACCGCCGGAGCAGACACTTAAACCGGCAGCCTGCGCAGCGCGGATGGCGGCACATTTTTCATCATAGCTGTGGGTCGTGCACACGCTGGGGAAATACCGGCGGGAGGTTTCCAGATTATTATGTACGCGGGTTGCACCGGCATCGTGCAGCTTGCGATAGGCAGTTTCATCCAGTAAGCCGTTTGAAATACAGACTGCAATACCGGTCTGTGCGCGCACAGCACGGATGCTCTCGCATTCCTGTTCCACTTCTTTTTCGGTCAAGCGTTTGCCTGCCGTGACGAGGGAATAGCGCAGAACGCCGCGCTGGTCGTCATGCTGTGCCTGCGCAACAATGGATGCGGTATCCAGCATGGCATATTCCTCTGCACCGGTATGATAATGGGCGGATTGCGCACAGAACTTGCAGTTTTCCGAACATTTTCCGCTCTTTGCGTTGATGATCGTGCAAATATCAAATGCGTTGCCACAAAATTGTTTGCGCAGCGCGTTCGCCGCTGCGCAGAGTTCTTCCAGCGGCGCCTGTGCAAGCTCCAATGCCTGTTCACGGCTGATGCTTCCGCCTTGCTTTACATATTCTGTATATTCCTGAACCGTCATAGGGAAATGACCTCCTGAGATTTTTTACCTATCTATTGTACAACAAAACAAGGTTTATGTAAACCTGAAATAAAACAAGGTTTACATAAACAGTGCGAAAAAAATTCAGCGGAGATTGTGGCGCTTTGTGCAGGAATAACGTGATAAAAAACGGCATCTTTCATACAGTATTTTTGTGAAAAAAGCTGATTGCACAAATGCGGAAAAAAGCATACAATAATGGCAGATGAAATTGAATTACCGAAATACAATGGCGTAATTGGAATCTCACAAAAGAGTGAGTCTGATTACGCCTTTATTTGTTTTCTGGAAAAAAGGAGTTTGTTATGACGATTAAAAAAAGAACAGCTGTACCGTTTCAGACCATGCTGCGCGATGCGTTAACGGAATATGCTGCTGACAGCAGCCTGAAAAAAGCGGAAAAGTCCGGTTCCATGGCAATGCGCATGGTTTCCGCTTATGTCAAGGGTGTGCGTATTTTTGAGATCGGCCCGTCTTATCCTGTAATGGGAGAACAGGACGGCGAAGTATTCCGCATGTCTGATGGCCCGTCGCTGATGACAGAAACAGATGATTATATCAAAGCGTGGTTCCTGATGGAGCTGTTGTCCCGTGAGTTTGGCATTGAGGGTGCAGACCGCATCGAAATGCATATCCATGTTGCACGGGATAAGGCACAGTCCCAGCCGAACATGATGGAGGAGCTTGTCATGGCAATGAACAATGCTTCCCAGACACATACATGGAAGAAATGCCGCTGTGTGGCGCTGGATCATCTGAGCTGGTTCAAAAATGTTGACCCGATTTTCATTTACTCACTGACTGATCTGGATGGTTCCGTGCAGCGTTTGAGCGCATAATAGTTTTCCTTTTATCCTTCTTTTCTTTGTCCTATCATAATGAAAATGGCACAGTCTCGCGGGCTGTGCCATTTTTTATGCGTCGTAATCCTCTAAGAAGGTGTGGCGTTCCGCTCCCTTATGCCAGCCAAGGATGTCATCGACATTGACATTTTTCACGCTGTTGAAAATATTTTTTGCAACTTGGTCGTTTTGCTGTTCCAGACGCGCAATGAGCTGTTTGACCTCATACCGTTTGGAGGATTCCAGACGGTTTTCCTTCCGGGCATTGGCGGCAAAATCACAGGAGCAGGCGAGGAAGGTCAGCGCACAGGCATCCCGCCACGCAAGAATGTCGCGCTCCCGCACCAAATAGAGCGGACGGATGACCTGCATGCCCGCATAGTTTTTTGCACGGAGCTTGGGCAGCATGGTCTGTACCTGCCCGCCATAGAGCATGGAAAGCAGCGTCGTTTCCACAACATCGTCGAAATGGTGCCCCAGTGCGATCTTATTGCAGCCCAATTCCAATGCTTTGGTGTACAGGCTGCCGCGCCGCAGGCGGGCGCACAAAAAACAGGGATTGTCGGTTTCCCGATTGACGGAATCAAACAGCTTTGTCTGATACCAGGTGGTTTCCAGTCCGAGCGTTTGGATATTGCGCTCGATCTGCGTGTGGCTGTCTGCGGCGTATCCGGGGTCCATCGATAAGCCGATCAGCTCAAACGGGATATCAGAGACACGCTGCAGCAGCTGCATGGCGCAGGCAAGCAGCATGGAGTCCTTTCCGCCGGAAATACAGACGGCAATGCGGTCCCCCGGCTGGATGAGCTGGTAATCCTGAACCGCCTTGCGGACGGGGTTCCAGATCTTGCGGCTGAATTGTGTTGTGATCATTTTCTGTGCATAGTTGGACGCGGACATGAAAAAACCTCCCCGATGCGTACTGTGGGTATCATAGCACGGATCGGGGAGAATCGTCAAATGTTATAGCTTTTCAAATTTGCTGGCGGGCTGTTTGCAAACCGGACAACGGAAATTGTCGGGCAGCGTGTCCGACTTATGGACATAGCCGCAGACAGAGCAGCGATAGCCGTAATGCTCGTCCAGTGTGCGGTAGATCGGTGCGTTGGCAGGCACATCCTTACCGGCGTTTTTGAACATCTCGACGGTCAGAACGCCGCCGCGCTGGAGGATCTCCGCCTCTGTGACTTCTGCGATGAACAGAACATGGGAACCGAGATCGATCTGTTGCTGCACGCGGAAGCTCATGCGGACTGCCATGCCTTCCGTAATGTATGGACATCCTGCGGCATCTGTTTTTGTTTCATATTCTGCAAATTTATCGGCGACACGGCCGGATTTATAGCCGAACAACTTGATAATGGAGTCCGGACAGCTGTCTGCTGCAACCGTTGCGCAGAATGCGCCGGTCTGTTCAACAGCAGCTTCGGTAACGTTGTATTTGTTGAGGGTAACGGAGAACTTAGCCGGCATGGATGAAGTGAGCTGCTGCAGAGAGTTGACTGCACAGCCGCGGAATGCCCCATCCAGGCAGCTTCCAACAATGGCAATGGAATAAGAAATGCTGTCAAATGCTTTTCGGTCTAACATGGTAATCCCTCCTGAATAAAAATAAGAATCATTACTATTATAATACCGAAATTCCTTGGTCTTGTCTATAGACAATATTACATAAAGATGGTATCCGGATTTGGTCAGGATGTGAAAAACCGCAGGAAATGTCGCGCTGTGTTACGATATGGTTATTTTTTGCAAATAAGGTTTGACAGAGGTATGGTACAGTGCTAAACTGATATCAAAACCGACCGGTCGGTCGGAGCAGCAAGAAAAAACTGACAGAATAATGTCAATACAATATTATTCTGAAAAATGTGTAGGAGAGACCACTATGTCAAAATTCAGCGTGAAAAAACCATTTACGGTTATGGTCGGCGTTATCCTGGTCATATTATTGGGCGTCGTGGCGTTTACCAAAATGACGACAGATCTGCTGCCCAATATGGATCTGCCGTATATGGTTGTGTATACGACAGATCCCGGCGCAACACCGGAATCGGTGGAAACCTCTGTTTCCAAACCGATTGAAGCTGCCCTTGGCAGGACGACCGGTCTGAAGAACATTAACTCCATATCCAGTGAAAATGTCAGCTTCGTCATCATGGAGTTTGAACAGGAAACGGATATGAATGCGGTCAGCATTGAGATGAGCAATACGATCGATCAGATCAAGGGCACGCTGCCGGAGGGATGTGCGTCGCCTGTCATGATGCAGATCACACCGGATATGATGCGGGTCATCGTTGCCAGTGTCGATGTGGATAACAAGGAAGCGAAGGAAGTATCCGATTATGTCAGCGATGAGCTGCTCACACGTTTGGAGCGTCTGGACGGTGTCGCATCGGTCGATTCGACTGGTATTATCGACTCCAAGGTCAAGGTGACGTTGGATCAGGATAAAATCGACGCGCTGAATGATAAGGTACTGCGTGAGGTCGACAGCGAGCTGGCGGATGCGAAGGAGAAGCTGGACGATGGGCAGGCGCAGCTGGATTCTGCCAAGAAGCAGCTAAACTCCGGCAAATCGGAACTGGAAAAACAGACGGACAGCGTCACCAGCCAGCTGGGCGATGCTGGCGCGCAGGTCGATGCAGCAAATGCAAAGCTGAATGCGCTCCTCAGTGAGGAAACGACGCTGCAGGCAAATCTGGCTGCTTTCCAGACGGAGCTGGAACAACTGAAAACCTATGCCGGTATGAAGGACCAGATCAGCCTGCTTGCTGCAATGATCGTTGCCTATGATATCACTGGAACGATCACGGATGTCAGTAACATCACAACATTGGGCTCCCCGGAGCTTTTGCAGGCGATAAAAGATCCTGCAACGTATATTTCCGGTATGACAGACGAACGCTATCAGGCGGCAGTCAGTGCGGTTACCGCCGCGATGGAGGCGACCGGCACCGACCTGTCCCAGTTGTCCGGCGCATCGCGTCAGGATTTTGCAACATTGGTGACAACAGCGGCATATGCATCCACACGTGTGGATGAGGTAGAAGCTGAGATACGCAATATCAACACCCGCATGGCGACCATCACGGCGATGAAGCCGCAGCTGGAGTCCGCGCTCAAGCAGGCACAGCAGGCATATGCACAGCTGGAGGCTGGTAAAATTCAGGCGGCTGTCGGCATTGCGGAAGGCTCTGCACAGATTACGGTCGGCGAGTCCTCGCTGAAAAGCGCACAGGAGCAGATGGATCAGGCGACCGAAGAATTTGAAGATGCACGCGATGCTGCCTATGAAAAGGCGGATATCAGCGGCATCATTACCGCTGATATGATCAGCAACATCCTGATTGCGGAAAACTTTGAAATGCCGGCGGGCTATATTGAGGACAGCAGCGACAATTCCTTTGTCCTCAAGGTTGGCGAGACCTACAGCTCTATTGACGAGCTTTCCAATACCATCCTGTTCCATATGGATATGGACAGCATTGGTGATATCCATTTGAAGGATGTTGCAACGGTTGCGTATGCAAGCGAAGCAGATGAGGACACGTATGCAAAGGTGAATGGCAATTCTGCTGTTGTGCTGAGCTTTACCAAGCAGTCGACCGCTTCGACCTCCGCTGTTTCCGATACCATCAATGAGGAGATTGCAGCCATTCAGGAGGAAAATCCGGATGTACATATCACCCCGCTGATGGACCAGGGCGATTACATCCATTTGATTGTAAACAGCGTATTGTCCAATCTGGTATGGGGCGGCATTCTTGCAGTCATTGTCCTGCTGCTGTTCCTGCGGGATATTCGACCGACCATTATTATTGCATTCAGCATCCCGCTCAGCGTGCTGTTTGCGATCGTGCTGATGTATTTCAGCAATATGACATTGAATCTGATTTCGCTGTCTGGTTTGGCGCTGGGCGTTGGTATGCTCGTAGACAACTCCATTGTTGTAATTGAAAATATATACCGTCTGCGCGGCATGGGCATGTCAGCACCAAAGGCAGCGGTTCGCGGTGCGAAGCAGATGAGCGGCTCGATTTTTGCATCGACCCTTACCACCATTTGTGTATTCGTACCGATCGTATTTACGGAGGGCATGACACGCCAGCTGTTTGCTGATATGGGACTGACGATCGCATATTCGTTATCGGCGTCTCTGATCGTTGCGCTGACAGTCGTACCGGCGATGGGCTCTGCGCTGCTCCGGCGCGGCGGCACGGTAAAATCCCACAGCAGGTTTGATGCCTTTACAGGCTGGTATGAGAAGATCTTACGCTGGTGTCTGGGGCATCGTGCTGTTACGATGATAGGTATCATTGCACTGTTTGTGTTTGCAATTTTTGAAACGACGCAGATGGGCATGGCATTTATGCCGGAGATGAGCTCTAATCAGATGAGTGCGACGCTGACTATGCCGGAGGAGGCTGACGATGTCACGCTGGAAGCGCTGACGGACAAAGCAATGGGGATCATGCAGGATATTGATGGCGTCCAGACTGTCGGCGCGATGAGCGGCGGCAGCAGTATTACCTCGCTTGGCTCAGATTCCAGTGATAGCGCAACGTTCTATATCATTCTGGACGAGGGCGCGGATAACGCGGCGATCGCAAAAGAGATCACAGAAAAAACCGCGGATATGAATTGTGAACTGTCTGTTTCCGAATCCACGATGGATATGAGCTCTGTTACCGGTTCTGGCGTTCAGATCGATGTCTATGGCGATGATCTTGACACCTTGCAGGAGGTTTGCAGTGATCTGGCGGCAAAGTTGGAGGACATTGAGGGCCTGGAGGAAATCTCAGACGGCAATGAAGACCCGGATATGCAGAAGGTCATCACAGTCAACAAGGATGCAGCCATGCGGGAAGGTCTGACTGTAGCGCAGGTATACGCTTCACTTGCAGCTGATTTGACCAGTGAAGTGGATTCCACAACGCTGAAGGTGGGCACGGAGGAGCTGCCAGTCGTCGTTGTCAAGCCGAGCACAGTTACAGCGGACAATGTTATGAAGCAGACGGTTGAATCCACGGACCAGACGACCGGTGAGACAAAGGATGTCAAGCTGGACACCATCGCTTCCCAAAGTGAAAGCCGTGCACCAACCTCGATCAACCGAGTGAACAATGAGCGCACCATGGCGGTCACAGCGGCGGTGGATAATGACCACAATGTCACGCTGGTCAGCCGCGATGTACAGGCAATGCTGGATGATTACGACCTGCCGGAGGGCATTGATATCGAAATGTCCGGCGAAAATGAAACCATCATGGAAGCGATGGCAGATCTGGTGCTCATGCTGCTGCTTGCGATTGCCTTTATCTATCTGATTATGGTGGCGCAGTTCCAGAGCCTGCTCAATCCTTTTATCGTCATGTTTACGATGCCGCTCGCGTTTACCGGCGGTCTGCTCGCGCTGGTCATTACCGGACAGGAGCTTTCGGTTTTAGCGATGCTTGGTTTTGTCCTGCTGGCGGGTGTCGTTGTTAACAATGGTATTGTATTTGTCAGCTGTGTAAATGACTTGCGGCTGGAAGGTATGCCAAAGCGCGAAGCGCTGGTAGCGGCGGGCAAAATGCGCATCCGTCCGATTCTGATGACCGCTTTGACGACCATTCTTGCCATGTCCACGATGGCAATGGGCATGGGCTCCGGCGGAGAGATGGCACAGCCGATGGCAATCGTCGTAATCGGCGGCCTTACGTATGCGACTGTTCTGACACTTATTGTCGTACCGATCATTTATGATCTGTTCAACCGCAAAAAGCAATTAAAGCAGGTTGATATTGGCGAGCAGGATGGTGAGTTGGATGTCTGAAAAGCTGAGAAAGGAATATTCGCCGAAGGAGATCGCGGTATTTGAAGGGCTGTTTCAGCTGGCTGCCAGCGGTAAGAGCTTTTCCGGTATCAAGGTACAGGATATCGCGACAGCTGCCGGCATCGGCAAGGGTACAGTATACGAATATTTCACTTCAAAAGAACAAATCCTGTCCGGTGCAATTTTGTTTGCACTGGATCAGATCCTTGTTTGGATCGAGGATATCTTGCAGGAACAGCTGACCCTTCGGCAGATATTGGAACGCTTTTCCAGCAGGCTGGAACAGGATCAGAAAAAGACGATCAGTTCTATCGTTATGCTCATTGCTTCCATGTCGAAGGAACAGCGCATGGAAGTACAGACATGGAGCAAGACAGAGATATTTAGCTTTTTTACCCGCATGAAGCAGGTAGAAGCACGGGTTTTTGAGGCTGGGCGGCAGAATGGGGAAATCGATCCACAGCTGAATGACAGCTTTTGTGAATATGTTGTGCTTTCCGCATTGGTCGGACAGACAGCAGGACATGTGTGCGCACAGGAGGATGCACACTGCTGTTGTGATACATCTGCACTGGTGGAGCTGATTTGCCGCGCGCTGCGTCCGTAAATCGACATTTATATTTGCATTTTGGTTTGTCTGTGATATAATTAAAATATTAACAAAAATGATGCGTGGGCGCGACTGCGTCACGATGGGGAAGGAGGAATGACTGCATGAGCGTGGATAAAATTGCGCTGATTACCGATTCTGGTGCAGATATCAGGCCGGAGGTAGCAGCACAGTATCCAATTTATACGGTTCCATATACGATTACTTTTTCAGACGGCTCCTATCAGGATGGTGTGAATATTTTTCCGGAGGATATTTACCGCAAGCAGGTCACGGAAATGCCAAAGACTTCGCTTCCGTCCGGCGCCGCGATTGCAGATACATTTCAAAAGATCAAGGATGACGGCTATGACAAGGCGATTGCCATTATGCTGTCGAGCGGCTTGAGCGGCTGCTACCAGATGACGCGCCTGATGGCACAGGAATGCGAGGCGTTGGAGATCGCTGTATTTGACTCAATGAGCGGCAGCTTGGGACAGGGGACAATGATTCTGACCATCGCGCGCTGGATCCAGGAAGGCAGGACATGGAAACAAATCATCGAGATGATTCCGCGTATGATGAAGAATATTCATCCATTTTTCTCTGTGGATACATTGGAGTATTTACAGCGCGGTGGACGAATTGGAAAGATCACAGCGTTTGCCGGTACAGCGCTTGGCATTAAGCCGATCCTTGCATTCGATGGCACCACAGGTGAATTGACAAGCATCCACAAGGTGCGCGGGCGTGCCGCAGCCATGCGCAAGCTGGTGCAGACTGCGGTATCGCACATCAATCCGAATAAGCGATATAACATCATGTGGGCACATGGCGGCACACCGGAGGAAGGCGAAAAGATCGCGGAAATGCTGCGCAGTGCAGCACCGGATTTTATAGAGGAATTTTCCGGCGAGATCGATTGTACGCTGGCTTCCTATGTAGGGCCGCATCTGCTTGGTGCAGCAGTGCAGGTTCTTGACGATGATATGTGATGAACGAACATGAAATGAAGGTTATTGCGCGCATCCATACGGAATTTCCAACGAAATTCGGCATTCCGCGCCAGAGCGGTATCGTGGATGCTTTGCGGGCAACGATCGTATTTGAACCGGAATACCGCAATCCAGATGCCCTGCGCGGACTGGAAGGCTTTTCCCATATCTGGCTGATCTGGCAGTTTTCCAGAGGAATCCGCGACAAATGGTCGCCCACCGTCCGCCCGCCGCGGCTGGGGGGAAATACACGCATGGGCGTGTTTGCAACACGCTCTCCATTCCGTCCGAATCCGATTGGCCTGTCCAGTGTGCGGCTGGAAAAAATCGATATGCAGGCAAAGGAAGGCCCGATACTGGTGGTGTCCGGTGCAGATTTGATGGATGGTACACCCATCTATGATATCAAACCGTTTATCCCATATGCAGACAACCATCCGGATGCATTGGGCGGCTTCACCCAGAACAGCAGTGGAGAGATTCTTGCAGTTGATATTCCACAGGAGTGGCTGGACTGCGTGCCGGAGGAAAAACGGGAAGCTCTGCGCGGCGTGCTGGCACATGACCCGCGACCTTCCTATCAGGACGATCCGGAACGCATTTACGGCATGGCATTTGCAGGGCTGGAGGTCAAATTTCGCGTCAGCGGCGATCAGCTGACAGTATGCAGCATCACATGCAGCGAAAACAGATAAACAGAGAAAAAGCATTTCCAAACGGAGATGCTTTTCTTTTGTGCTAAATTTTTTCAAAAATACGATTGACTCTCACGGAGCGTGATAGGTTATAGTGGTCGTATCAAGAACAGGGAGGTCAAACAGCATGAGGACAGTAAAGGAACTATCAGAACTTACGGGTATCAGCGTGCGCACACTGCACTATTATGATGAGATTGGGTTATTTTCCCCTACGGAAAAGAGTGAAGCGGGATATCGGCTTTATGATGACAAGGCGTTGGAAACATTACAGCAGATATTGTTTTTCCGCGAGTTTGATATTCCACTCAAGGAAATCAAAGCAGTTATGGATAATCCTGCGCTTGACAGAAATGAGATTCTGCGAATGCAGCGGAACATGCTGGTGGCCAAAAAGGAGCGTATGGAGCGTTTGATCGTCAGCATAGATGACATTTTGAGAGGAGGAGAGCAAATGGATTTTGCAGTGTTCAATAAGACTGAGATCGAAGAGCTGTTCCAGAGTATGTTTGATCACATGCCGGAGAATATCAGACAGATCGCAATTGCGGAATTTGGCGGTGTAGAGCGTTGGAAAGCGCACTATATGGAGGTTCTTTCCAATGCAGATATGCAGAAAGGATATCAGAAGGTAGTTGAATGGTTTGGCGGCAAAGACGAGTATCTGGATGCTGTAAGGATACCTGTCAGTCAGGAGGCCGCAGAAAGCTATCATAATCGACTGGATCGCATTTTAAAGAAGTTATACAGTAAAAGACACTGTGCGGTTGATTCCTTTGAAGTAAAAGAAATAGTGGGAGAATATGGATTTGTTTTCAAGCTGCTCAGTCAGGTGAAAGAGGAAAAAGGCATCATGCTCGCGCAAGCGAAATATTATCGTAACGAGCGAATCCACCCGATGATAGACGAAAAATATGGTGATGGTGCCGCTGAATTTTTTGCAAAGGCGATCGAAGCGTTTTATATGAAATGAAAAAAAGTGTCCGCGCAAAGCGGACACTTTTTCGATGTCTGTGTTTACTTCAGCAGAGAAGAACCAATGCCGGTCAGATAGTTCTTCAGCATAGTTGCGCATTCTGCGCGGGTTGCGGTGCCCTTTGGAGAGAGCGCGCCGTTGTATCCCTGCATGATACCGTTGGCAACAGCCCACTGCATCGGGGTTTTTGCATAGTCAGAAATATTCCATGCATCGCGGTAACCGTTCAGCGATGTGATGTTATTTGTATTGATCTGATAATATCTGGAATAATTGTACAACGCGGTTGCAAAATCCTCACGGGTAATGTAGATGGTCGGTCTGAAATTCTTGTTGCTTCCGCTCATAATACCTGCTTTGCTTACCCATGTGATCGCTGTGTCGTACCAGTCGCCTTTATAGACGTCATTGAAGTTATTTACACCGGAAACAGCAGGCTTGCCGCTCATATTGTACAACAGCTGTGCAGTTTCACCACGTTTCAGTGGAAGATTGGGGGTAAACGTAGTGTCCGAAGTACCGATCATGACGCGGTTCTGCGCGACAAAGCGGATTGCATCTGCATACCATGCAGTCGAAGCAACATCTGAGAAGTTGCCGCTTGGTGCCGGAGTCGGCGTTGGTGTCGGTTCCGGATCCGGCGTCGGCTGTGGAGCAGGTGGGTTGTTAGTGTTGTTATTATGGTCGGTCAGGCTGCCTGTTTTAAAATAGAAATCGAGGTCAATGCCGTTCGCATTGATACCATCAATCTTGGTGTCAACGCCGTCTATAGCTGCCAAGCCGTCAGAATACTGCCAGCAGTCGTAGGAATGGTTGTATGGCTTACTGGAAGTGGAAACAGAATAATTATAGCGAGCGATCCAGTATTCGCCTTCGGCGCAGATCGTATCAACATCCAGGCAGTTGGTAGAGAAGGAGTAGTCTGCATAAACCATCGGCGTATAGCCAGCATCCTTGACAGTCTTAAAGAAGGCAAGGACGTTTGCCGTCATCTGGCTGCGGGTCAATTCACCGCTGTTGACGGCCTTGGTCAGACGGCCAGAGGTACCGCCCGCAAATTCATAGTCCATGACGATCGGCAGCGCGATGGAATAGTCGCTTGCGCGCTTGATTGCAAAGTTCGCTTCTGCGATCGCTTCCTCTACATTCAATGCCTGCGAGAAAATATAGATGCCGACCGGGACACCGGCAGCATTGGCTTTTTTCATATTAGAGGTATAATATGGATCCTGTGCGAGACTGCCACCGGAACCGTAGCCGCGATAACCGACGCGGATAAAAGCAAAATCAACACCGGCATTTTTGACCTTGGTCCAGTTGATATCTCCCTGATATTTCGCTACATCAATACCATTGTATACATTATAGCCATCAGGAACCTGATAGGATTTGCCGTTGAACGGACTGACGTAAGAATATGTAGAAGCCGCATATTCTGCTGCCATGGTGCCATCGAATACGGTCTCCTGCAAGTCTTCTCCACGGTTGCAATGCGCAAGAGGGTCATCCGCCTCAGAGAAAGCAACGACCTTGTTCGGATCGGATACCTCTTCTGTTGCGTCAACTGCCAACGCAGCAGTCATGGAACCGCCGGTGCAGCAGAGCGCCAGAAGAAGTGCGAGCATTCTTTTCTTCATGGTTTCATACATCCTTTTTCTTTTTGCTGGGGGTGGTTGTTACTGAATTGTAACCTATGGATTTAGTTATACCATATATTGCGAAATAATGCAAGGACTTTATCCAAAAAAACGATAATTCTCAAATAAAAAATGTGTTTTTAACAATTTTTTGTATCGATTAACAGAAAATACAGAAAACACCACAGACTGCACTTTGCGAAAAAATGTAGAAAAAAGGCGACAGCCGCTTGGAAAGCGGTATCGCCTTTTGTTATCTGTTGTGAGGATCATTCGTCATCGTAGTCCTCAGAATCTTCTGTTGTGCTGCCGGAGTTTTTTCCGCGGTCATAATCTACCAGTGCATCGTAGATACTGTCTACAGAGTCCTTGTAGTAGATGCCGTCGTGGGATTGGTCAGCAGCCATGACAACGACGACATATTTGGGAGAATTATCTGAAAGCGCAGCAGAAACGATCCATGCATTGGTGCTGGTGCCGGTCTGCGCTGTGCCAGTCTTGGCAGCAACCTCCCAGCCATCCGGACCGATATAATCAAAACCATAATGTGCAGCAGCCAATGTCATAGCATTGGTGACTTCATCTGCGGTTTCCTTGCTGGTAACTGTAGCCAGCTGTTCTGTTTGACCGGTGGAGACATTTTTACCGGAGCCAGTATCAATTGACTGGATCATATATGGCTTGAGCATCACGCCGTCATTGACGATGGCCTGCGCAGCCATTGCCATATACAGCGGGGTAACCTCGGTTCTGCCCTGACCAAATGCGATCGAGCCGACGACCTCATCGCGTCCGTCCTCGAAGTCAAGATTGGAAGTCAGCGTTGTGAAATCCAGTTCAATGTCCTCACCGAGCATAAACTTCCGCAGGCTGGCTTCAAGATTGTCGCCGCCCATTTCCAGTGCCTTGGTAATGAAATAGACATTAGAGGAATTTTTGATCGCACCGTCCAAGTCGATCTCACCAAAGACGCGACTGTCATAGTTGGTGATTGTCTGCCCGTTTTTAAAGGTGTAGGAGCCTTTGTCATTGACCGTCGTGCCGTCTACGCCGTTGTCAATGACCGCACAGGCAGAAATGATCTTAAAGTCAGAACCCGGGGCAAAAGTGGATTTGTATGCGTTTGGCAGAAACAATCCATTAATCTGGCAAAGATCTGCCCAGTCGTCCTCCAATGTATCCGGTACAAAGGTCGGGGTTGAGGCGAGTGCAAGGATCTCACCGCTCTGTGCGTCAAGTACGACTGCCGCACCGTTTGCAATGTTGGAAATGGCATCATAGGCTGCATTCTGCAGGTCAGAATCCAGTGTCGTTGTGATGTTATGTCCCTTCTTGGTATCCTTGCTGTCACATTTGCTGGAGACCAGTTCGCTGTTAAAGGTCTTTTCCAGACCAGTCGAACCATAAATCTGAGAGAAATAGCCAGTTACGGTAGAAAAAGCGCGTCCACCAGTATATTTACGTGTGCCGTTTACTTTTTCGGAATAGTTGAGCGCGTTGCCGTCGCGGTCATAAATGGTACCGCGCAGATAGGTGCGCTGTGCGGTTTCCTGCGCCGCAGCCTCACGGCTTTCCGGATTTCCCAGTGTTGTCCACACCAGGCCGACGCCGACTGCGATTGCGCATAGAAGAAACGCGGTTTGTATGCACTGAACGCGCTTTTTGAAGCTTGGTTTCATACTTCGTGTAGTCCCTCCTTCCATCCCAGAGATTTCCGGCGGAGATCACAAGGATGACCGCGAGGAAAATGAATGTTGACATCAGCGAAGAACCGCCGCGCGAGATGAGCGGCAGGGTAATACCAGTCAGCGGGAACATGCCGATGGAGCCGCCGATGATGATAAATGCCTGTAAGATCAGCTGGAAGCACAGACCTGCGCACACTGCCTGATGATAGCGGTCCGGACAGCGGAAATAGATCCGTGTGCCGCGCACGAGAAGAAGTCCGAATAGAATACAGACCATCAGCGCGATCAGCAGTCCACAGCGTTCCGTCAGTGCAGGGAATACCATGTCGTTGGTTGGGTTAGACAACGGTGTTGTCGTATCGCTGCCAAACAGATTGGAATTGAGCAGGGCTTTGCGTGCCTGCAGGATCTGGTAGCCTGCACCCTGCGCATCGCTCGCCGGATCAAGCCAGTAAATAAAGCGGTTGGCGATCTTCTGAATCTGCGCGAGCACGAATCTCATCGGGCCGAACTCGCTGGTACCGCCTGTGATCTTTAGCAGCGCCATGCAGCAGGCGGTGAGCGCTGTACCAGCCGCTGCCATGACGGCGAAGATGGAAGCAAATACCTTGATATCCGGCACAAACAGGAAAATAAAGCAGAGGAATGTGCACAAAATCAACAGGAATGTACCAAACTCGCCCTGGATGCCGAGAAAGCCGAGGTTGACCAATGTGACAAAAATAGAAGCCCAGATGCGCTTGCGCCCGGGATTTTCCTTGGTACACAGCAGACCTGCCATAACGAGGACATAGATGCCCTTATTAAATTCAGAGGGCTGCAGGGACATGCCGCCGATACGGATCCAGTTGCGGACACCGCCGCCGACTGCCGCGCCGAGCACCAGCGTAGCCAGGTACAGCACGACCGATGCACAGAACAAAATGGTAACGCCATGCGGGGATGCGATAATCGGCATCCGGCGGTACAGGAAGCCAGCAATCAGCCCCATGGCTGCTGCTAATGCATAAATGACGATCAGCGATGTGGGGACTGTGTCCTCCTTCAGCAGCATACATTGTATCATTGTGCCGAAAGTAAGCAGCATTGCCGCGTTGATGAAGAACGGCGTTTCTGCGCCCATGCGGTAAACGATCAGCCATCCACCGTAAGTAATGATGAGGAGCGGAATCATCATATACAGATATGCTGTCCCGCGCCCGCTTACCATTTCGATAAGCAGAGAAACCAGCTGGAACAAAATAAACAGGATGATCGGCTGAGAGCCAACGGACTGTAATTTTGAACGAGCCGGTCTCTTTTTTTTGTTTTTTTTCTCAGTCTTTTTTGCCATAACGGACGGAATCACCTCCGGATAAACTGCGTGTCGTCCGATACATCATCGATTGCACGCTCGATCTGAAGAACGGTCGTACCGAGCTGGATACGCTCACCGCCGACGATCGGGATCTCCGAACGCGGAACCTTATTGACAATGGTGCCGTTCAGAGAGCCAAGGTCACGCAGGCAGACCTGACCGTCTTTATTTCGGAACAACTGCGCGTGTTGGCGGGAAACGGTGGAGTCCGTAATGATCAGGTCATTGTCATTGCGGCTGCCGATGGTAAACGGATAGTGTGTGACCGGAACACGGCGTCCGACATAGACAATGAAGAACTCGATCGGCGTCTGGACCGGTGTCTGAACTGGCGGGCTGTCCGGCTGCTCCGGCACATCCTTTTTCTTCGTTTCTTCGGGAGGCTGGTCTGCGGTTGAGAAACGGTTTGCCTTCACTATAATCAATACTGCTAAGATAATAATAACAGCAATCAGAATTGGTTTCAGAATATTCATTTGACATCCTCCTGTGCTTTACAATATTATAGCATAAAAAATGAAATTGCAAATAGTTTTTGCAAAATATATCAGGAATCCGAAAAAAATGGGGCTTTCTGCCGAAGAGTTACCGAAAAATTTTGGATAAAATGCAAATATCGACGGAAAAATACAGAAAACGCCCTAGCGTTTCCTTAGCGCCGCGCCGCTTGTCTCTGCCGCGTGGGATTGATATAATAGAAACGGAGACTGCCGCAGATAAAAAATACATACCGCGGTAAGAAAGGGGAAACGGCCTTATGCAGACGAACAGAAAGAACAAAAGCTGGAAGCAGTTCCGTATTACGCGCAGGAATATCGTTGATTGCTTGGGTACAGCGGCAATCCTGATCGTGGCGACGGGTGTTTCCGTTCTTCTGGTCCGGTGGACGGACAGCTCCGCGAATGTGACAGCGGTGTTCACGCTTGCCGTCCTGCTGGTCGCACGCATGACAGATGGCTATAGCTGGGGCATTTTGGCATCTGTTGTGGGTGTCGTTGCCGTGAATTTTGCGTTTACAGCACCGTTTTATAAACTGAATTTTACAACACCGGGCTATCCGGTCATATTTTTCACTATGCTGTTGATCTCGGTTTTTACCAGTGCATCTACGGGCGGCATGAAGAAGCAGGCGCAGCGCGCACGTGCCGGTGAGCAGCACATCCAGAAGCTGTATGATTTTTCCCAGCAGCTGTCCAGTGCACAGGATGCGCAGAGTATGGTCAGGCTGCTGCTGGAATATCTCAATGAAATGCTGGAACGCCCCGTCTTGTATCTGCGGGATGCGGATAGTATGACGGAAGGCAAACAAATCGTTTGCGGCGAAGTGGATGAGGGCATTTTCGGCTCTGCAGAATATGAAGCTGCTGCGGCGTGCTTCCGGGGCAAACGGGACACCGGCGCAGGGACGAACACACAGACAGAGGCACGCTTCCGGTACATTCCGATGCTGAGCGGCGATACGATGTCAGGTGTAATGGGGATCCTATGGTGCGGCAGTCCGCTGGATGAAGAGCTGCTGGAGCACATCCGGGCGATCCTCGTACAGACCGGCATTTCGCTGGAGCGGTATATGCTTACAGAAGAGCGTAACCGTGCGGCGATGGCAGCGGACCGCGAAAAGATACGGAGCAATCTGCTTCGTTCGATTTCGCACGACCTGCGCACCCCGCTGACCGGCATCATCGGTGCATCTGCCGCGATCGTGGAAAATGGCGATGATATCGGTACGGTTGAAACAAAAAAGCTCGCCGCAGATATTCATGAGGATGCGGAGTGGCTGCTGCGCATGGTGGAGAATCTGCTTTCCGTCACACGTGTATCGCAGGTCGGGACGCTGAAAAAATCCGAGGAAGCAGCCGAAGAGGTCATTTCTGCGGCTGTGGTCCGCTGCAAAAAGCGGTACCCGCAGGCACAGGTGCGTGTCCAGCTGCCGGAGGAAATGCTGTTTGTCCCGATGGATGTCACCTTGATTGTACAGGTGCTCATCAATTTGATCGAGAATGCGATCCGCTACGCGGGGACGCCGATCGATATCAGCCTTTGCCGGAAGGACGATTGTGCAGAGTTTACAGTCCGGGATTTCGGTCCGGGCATTGCAGAGGAAAAAAGGGATACGCTGTTTATCGCGCCGCAGACGCAGCCGGATAACCGCCGCGGCGGGCTGGGGATTGGCCTGACGCTATGCCATTCTATTATAACAGCGCACGGCGGGAAAATCTACACTATGAACCATCCCGATGGCGGCGCACAATTTATATTTACATTGCCACTGGAGGAAAATAATATATGAATAGGGAAACTATTTTGATCGTTGAGGATGAGCAGCCGATCGCCCATGTGCTGACGACGGTGCTGTCTGCCAATGGATACCATACGCTACAGGCAGAGACGGCGACCTTGGCCCGCTCCATCATCAATTCACATTGCCCGAGCCTGATCTTGCTCGATCTTGGTCTGCCGGATATGGATGGGCTGGAGCTTTTGCGGTGGCTGCGCAGCTGGTCCGGTGTGCCGGTGCTGGTTGTTTCAGCGCGTGAGGAGGAGAGCCAGAAGGTAGAGGCGCTCGACCTCGGTGCAGATGATTACATCACCAAGCCGTTCGGCACATCCGAGCTGCTGGCACGTATCCGCACGGCACTGCGCCATCAGGCAAAGCTGGATTCCGGCGACGACCTGCCGCGCGGCAGCTATACCGTCCGTGATTTGACGGTTGATTTTGAGCGCCGGCAGGTGACGCTGGCAGGGCAGCTGGTACATTTGACACAGATTGAATACAAAATTGTAGAGCTGATTGCCCGCCGTCCGGGCCGCGTCCTGACCTATGACTATATTATCAGCCGTATCTGGGGACCATATGCAACCGATAACAACCGCATTCTGCGCGTCAATATGGCGCACATTCGGCGCAAGATCGAGCCAAATCCGGCAGAGCCGTATTATATCCGTACAGAGATCGGTGTCGGATACCGCATGGCAGAGGAATAAACGAAGGAAAAAGAAAAGCCTGAGCAGTCTTCCGCGGAAAGACTCTCAGGCATTTTTTGTGTTCAAAGTATGTCCGGAATATGAGACTGTTTTTCATGCACAATGAGCAGGATTTTGACGCGCGGCTTTTCCAGGTCTGTGCGGATACGCTTAATGTAAACATTATAGCGGAATTTTTCCACGTAGTGGTGATAGGTCTTGGAATCCTTTTCGTTCAGACGACCGATTTCTTCCCCTTCTTCCGTAATCACTGTGCAGTTTTCGCCGTTGGAATCGCAGATAATGAATACCGGCTGCCCTTTGATGCATTGCTCAATGACCTGTCGGCGGGCTTTTTTGCCGGTGCCCTTGAGCTTCCAAATGAGGCGGACGTCACTATTTTCCGAAGGAGCAGGAGCGTGTATGTCTTCCATATTTCCCACGGAGCGGTTTTGATTTTCCAGCAGTTCAGTCTGTCCCATATTGCGGTTTCCTCCATTTCCTAGTTTCCTGGTGCTAACTATCCTGAATTATGATAACATAATGATAACATAAATTTTATATGGTGGCAATGTTTGTGTAATAAAATGGGAAAAACTGTGCATGTAAAAAATAATAAAATTGGATATTTATTTAAGCACAGTTCATGCTATAATAGTTTTCAGAGAAAAATGCGCGCTCAATCTCAATAAATAATTTTAGTGAGGTATCATTATGTCTGAACGTTACGAATTGAATAAGCAGCTGGCGCAGATGCTCAAGGGCGGCGTCATTATGGATGTTACGACGCCGGAGCAGGCAAAAATTGCCGAGCAGGCAGGCGCATGCGCTGTCATGGCGCTGGAGCGTATTCCGGCAGATATCCGCGCTGCAGGCGGTGTATCACGTATGAGCGACCCGAAGATGATCCGCGGCATACAGGAGGCTGTCAGCATTCCGGTCATGGCAAAGGTGCGCATCGGTCATATTGTCGAAGCGCAGATTTTACAGGCAATCGAAATTGATTATATCGATGAATCCGAGGTGCTTTCTCCGGCAGATGATGTATATCATATTGATAAGACGAAATTTGCTGTGCCGTTTGTCTGCGGCGCGCGTGATCTGGGCGAGGCGCTGCGCCGCATTGCCGAGGGCGCTTCCATGATCCGCACAAAGGGCGAGCCGGGCACAGGCGATGTCGTACAGGCGGTGCGCCATATGCGTCGAATGATGCAGGAGATCCGCCGTGTAACTTCCATGCAGGAGGATGAGCTGTATGAGGCGGCAAAGCAGCTGCAGGTACCGTATGCATTGCTGCAGCAGGTACATGAGACTGGACGTCTCCCGGTGGTCAATTTTGCAGCGGGCGGCGTGGCAACCCCTGCGGATGCAGCGCTGATGATGCAGCTGGGCGCAGAGGGTGTGTTTGTCGGCTCCGGTATTTTCAAGTCCGGCTCCCCGGAAAAGCGTGCAGCTGCTATCGTGCAGGCAGTGACCAACTATCAGGACCCGTATAAGCTGGCAGAGCTGTCAGAGGATCTTGGAGAAGCAATGGTCGGCATCAATGCGGATGAGATCCAGCTGATTATGGAGGAGCGCGGCAAATGATGACGGTTGGCGTACTGGCTCTGCAGGGTGCATTTCTAGAGCATGAACAGCGTTTGGCGCAGCTGGGTGTGCATTCGGCAGAGCTGCGCTGTGCCGCAGACCTGCAGCAGCCGCTGGACGGCATTATCCTGCCGGGCGGAGAATCCACTGCAATAGGAAAACTGCTGCGTGAGCTGGATATGCTGACGCCGCTGCAGGAAATGATTCGATCCGGGCTGCCGGTGTTTGGAACCTGCGCAGGGCTGCTGCTGTTGGCAGAGCACATAGAAAACGACAGCCGGCGTCATCTGGCAACCATGTCCATAACAGCCTGCCGCAATGCCTATGGCAGGCAGCTGGGAAGCTTCTTTACACATGCGGATTTCGCCGGAGAAGGGGAGATCCCCATGACCTTTATCCGTGCTCCTTATATCAGCGCAGTGGGCAGCGATACACAGATACTTGCCACAGTGGACGGCAGGATCGTAGCGGCGCGGCAGGGAAATCAGCTTGTTACAGCTTTTCATCCGGAATTAAATGCGGATTTAACAGCGCATCGTTACTTTGTACGGATGATAATAGACAAAATTGCGAAATAATGCATAATAAAGTACATCAAGCGGAGAATATGGGTGATTGGGGCAATTCACTGTTAGCATGACGATAAAATGACCGAAAATTGATCGGGGTCATTTTTTATAGAGAAAAATGCGCGAATTTTACATTATTTTGCTGTTTTATTTGTTTTTCTGAAAAGAAAATGTTGCTTTTTTTATGGAAAGGTGCTATCATAAGGCTAATTTGAAGTTTAGTTAGAGGTGATAGATCGTATGGAGACCCTCAAGCATAAGGCGGAACGCGCTGCATTCAGCGTCGCCATTGACGGTGCTTTGAAATATGTCCGTAAGGATCGCGAAAAGGCTGCAAGCAATATTATTGATCTCGCTGAAAAGTTTATGGGAGATACCTTTACAAAGGAAGGCTACCAGAAGGCGCGTGAATTTGTTTGCAATACTGACGGCAAATGGATGCAGTATGCATTTCGTTTGATCGATGAGATTGATCCGCATGTTCTGAAAACAACTGCATTGAATTTCGGCTTTGAGGCATTTATGAACGGTACCAAGACCATCCGTGAGATGCGCAAAATTCATAAGTGCAACATTCCGTGGCTGATCTTGATGGATCCGACTTCTGCGTGCAATCTGCATTGCACCGGCTGTTGGGCAGCGGAATACGGCAATAAGCTGAACCTGTCCTTTGAGGACATGGACCGCGTTGTTACACAGGGCAAGGAGCTGGGTGTGTACTTCTATATGCTGACCGGCGGTGAGCCGCTTGTCCGCAAGAAAGACGTTATTCGTCTGTGTGAGAAGCACAACGATGTACAGTTCTTTGCATTTACCAACGGCACGCTGGTAGACCAGGCATTTTGTGACGATATGAAGCGTGTCGGCAACCTGATGCTCGGCATCAGCCTGGAAGGCTTTAATGAAGTCAATGATATGCGCCGCGGCGAAGGCGTTTTCGGCAAGGTTATGCATGCTTTTGACCTGCTCAAGCAGAATGGCCTGATTTTTGGTACATCCATCTGTTATACACGGGCAAACATTGAGACGATCATGAGCGATGAATTCCTTGACATGATTATTGAGAAGGGCTGCCGCTATTCCCTGTTCTTCCATTATATGCCGGTGGGCAATAACGCTTCGCCGGAGCTGCTGCCGACCAAGGAGCAGCGTGTTTATGTGATGAACCGCATCCGCGAGGTACGTGGCTGGACAGGCGGCAAGCAGCTGTTCTGCATGGATTTCCAGAATGACGGCGAATATGTCGGCGGCTGTATCGCAGGCGGCAGAAACTACTTCCATATTAATTCCAACGGAGACTGTGAGCCGTGTGTCTTCATCCATTACTCCGGCGCGAATATTCATGAGTGCTCGGTACTGGAAGCGTTGAAGCAGCCGCTGTTCATGAAATATTATGAGAACCAGCCGTTCAACAAAAACCATCTGCGGCCGTGCCCGATGCTGGAGAATCCGGAGATCCTGCAGCGTATGGTAAAGGAGACCGGCGCGAAGTCCACCGATCTGGAATCACTTGAAAGCGCAGAGCATCTGTGTGCAAAGTGTGAGCATTATGCAGAAGAGTGGGGCGAGTGCGCGGATAAGATTTGGGAAGAGCAGACACATAAAAAGCTCCGCTACGAGCATTACAAGGGTGTAAACAATTAATTTGAGCAAAATAGCTGAGCCGGGACAATGTCCCGGCTCGTTTTTTGTCACAAAAACTTTTTCATCTGGTCAATGTTTGCCTGCTCGGTTGCCAGCAGCTTGTTTGCAAGGCTGGTAACAGCGTGGTCGCTGACCGTGCATTCCCGCATCGTCTGCATACTCTTGGTTACCCCCATGGTATTGCCCTGGATCATCATCTTTGCGATGTTGGACTGGGAGGAGTCCATCATGGTCTTGAGCCCGGAGCTCAGCTCACTGGACCATTTGGCAAAGGAGCCGAGATCCTCTGGCCTGCCGTCATGCTTGCGCAGAAGCTCATCTGCGGACTGATGCAGCTTGTTGTATTCTGTGCGCTGCTGCTGCAGTGCCTGCCGGAAGGTACCGTCAGCATACTGCATGACGGAGTCGATGCCGTCCACACCCATTTCTGTCGTCTGACGGATGTGGTTGAGCAATGTGCAGTCGTCTTTCATACATTCTCACCTCGAAAAAAGTATCGGCATCCGGCGGCAGAATTATGCAGGCAATGAAAAATCCCGTGCGCAGAAACACGCACGGGATAGCAATTGGAAATTTTTTACTCGTCAAACAGCGGTGTACTGAAATAACGCTCTGCGGTATCCGGCAGGATGGTAACAACGGTCTTGCCGGGACCGAGCTTGCGTGCCAGCTTGCGTGCAGCGGCTACATTGGTGCCGCTGGAGATGCCGCACATTAAGCCCTCTAGTCGTGCAAGATCCTTGGAGGTCTCGATCGCTTCCTCATCGGTAACGATGTAAATATCATCGTAAATCTTTGTATTCAGGATATCCGGGATCAGGCCGTCGCCAATGCCCATCTGCAGATGGGTGCCGACCGTGCCGCCTGCCAGAATAGCGGCATTTTTCGGCTCTACTGCCCAGATGGTCATATTCGGGTTTTTCTCACGCAGGACTTCACCGATGCCGGTGATCGTGCCACCGGTGCCGATGCCGGAGCAGAAACCGTCGATCGGGCCGTCAACCTGCGCAAGGATCTCCAGTGCGGTCTGGCTGCGGTGTACTGCCGGGTTTGCCGGATTGGCAAACTGCTGGGGCACAAATACCTTCGGATTTTCCGCTGCCATGCGCAGTGCGGTTTGCAGGCATTCATCAATACATTTGCCGATGTCGCCGTCATCGTGGATCAGAATGACCTCAGCGCCATAATGGCGCACCAGCTTGCGGCGCTCTTCGCTGACGGAATCCGGCATGATAATGATGGTCTGATAGCCGCGGACTGCACCGATGAGCGCAAGACCGATGCCCTGATTGCCGCTGGTCGGTTCGACAATAATGGAATCCGGCTGAATCAGACCCTTTTCCTCCGCATCTGCGAGCATATTATAAGCCGTGCGGGTTTTGATAGAACCACCGACATTCAACCCCTCGAATTTGACAAGGATCTGCGCACTGTCCGGTTCGGACAGACGGTTGAGGCGGATCATCGGCGTATGCCCCATGGCTTCCAGTACGTTGTTGTAGATCATGATGTTTCTTCCCCTATCGTAAACCTGCTGCCGTGCAGGTATGTTTCTTGTGCTGTCACACTAAACATTTATTATAATGGATTTCTGCTGATATTGCAATCGTTTGCAGAGGAAAACATTGTTCTGATGGTATTTGTGATATTATCGGGCAAAGATCGTGACCATGTAGCCGGCAGATTTTTTTGCACAGATAGTTGACTTTTATAGTGCGGTGATTTACGATAACTATGTGGAGAATAGGGAAAAATTTCAGGAGGCATGACACATGGATCTACAAAATGCGCGGCCGAGAAAGATCAGCGTAATCGGACACAAAAATCCGGATACGGACTCGGTTTGCTCGGCAATCGCTTATGCACACCTCAAAAATGTAACGACCGACCGCGAATATGAGCCGCGACGGGCTGGCGAAGTGAATCAGGAAACTGCCTTTGTATTAAAGAAGTTCGGTATAGAGCCGCCGCGCATCTGCCTGGATGTGCACGCAGAGGTAAAGGATATTGATATTCGTCAGATTGACGGCGTGGACGGTAAGATGACCCTGCGCAGCGCATGGGAAACCATGCGTGATAAAGATATCACGACACTGCCGATCACTGGCGAGAATAATAAGCTGAAGGGCCTGATTACCCTGAAACGGCTTGCTATGGCGAATATGGATAGTCTGGATCCACATGCGGTTGCCAATGCAAGCACGCCAATATCCAACATTGTCGAAACACTGAATGGTACGCTCATTACCGGTTCCAATGATGTGGTGATTGACCATGGCAAGATCGTAATTGCAGCCGGCAGTCCGGAAGCAATGGAAACTATGGTAGATCCGGGGGATATTGTCCTAGTAGCAAACCGGTATGAAGCGCAGCTTTGTGCCATTGAGCTGGAAGCTGCCTGCCTGGTCGTCTGCATGACACCGAATATTGCGAAGACCATTATCAAGATCGCCAAGGAACACAACTGCATGGTTATCAGCACGCCGTATGATACCTATGCGGCATCCTGTCTGATCAATCAGAGCATTCCAATCAGCCATCCAATGGCGCGCACGATGATTACGTTCGAGCTTTCTACTCCTGTAGAGGAAGCCAAAAAGATCATGGGACAGGTGCGGCATAATTATTTCCCGGTCGTCGATCAGGACGGCTATTATCAGGGCGTTATTTCACGTCGTAACCTGTTGAATTTACAGCGCAAACAGATTATCCTCGTCGATCACAATGAAAAGACCCAGTGTGTCGATGGGTATGAGGATGCGGATATTCTGGAGATCATCGACCACCATCGCATTGGCAACCTGGAGACCAGCGGACCGGTTTATTTCCGCAACCACCCGGTAGGCTGCACCGCTACGATCATTTACCAGATGTATGGAGAGTATCAGGTGGAGATTCCGCCGCAGATTGCCGGCATTCTGTGTAGTGCGATCCTGTCCGACACCTTGATTTTCCGTTCCCCGACCTGTACATCGCAGGATGAATATGCAGCGCGCCAGCTTGCCACAATTGCGGGTGTGGAAATCGATGAGTTGGCACGTGAAATGTTTGAAGCGGGTGAGAATCTGGACGGTAAGACACCGGGACAGATTTTATTACAGGACTATAAGATATTTGTCCATGGTAATATCCGCTTTGGTGTAGGGCAAGGCAGCTATGTCAGCCACAAGAACCGTGAGGTGGTGAAGAAGATGCTGCCGGAATATCTGGAAGAGGTTCAACAAAGAGAAGAGATCGATATGATCTTCTATCTCGTTACCAATATCCTTGACCAGTCCAGCGAGATTCTGTATGCTGGAAAGGATGCTGTGGAGCTGCTGGAAAATTCCTTCCATCGTACGGTGGAGCCGGGGCAGCCGCTGTTGCTGGGCGGCGTGGTTTCACGTAAAAAGCAGTTTATTCCAGCATTGCTGAATACCCTGCAAAATAATGCATAAAATTGCTTTCTTGCCGTCTGGCCCTGTGCCAGACGGCAATTCTTTTGGCGCTTTAGCGAAAAAAACCACCAGCTATGCTGGTGGAAGCAAAATCTTTAG
>JAUNWG010000047.1:5918-17968 GCA_030540435.1 Eubacteriales bacterium | reverse complement strand
GGAAATGTCTTGATGTTTACACAGTTGTTACTCATCTAGAAAAATGTTAATGCATTCATTCTGTGTGGCTTTTTTGAGCCGCTGCTGCATGATGTGAGCCGGGAAGATGGTTTAGCTCGGAGATTAGACGTTGCTAAAATTTGCTTGATAGGAAAACAGTTGTGGATCATTTGGAATGCGTTGAAAGACTACATCTGGCGGAATTATTTCGGTATCCGATGGAGCAAAATAGATGGATGGAGCAGAAAAACAGAAAAATAACTGATATAGTTGATACAGAGGTTAGTTATAACTAATTTTTGGAGGTGATTGCCATTGCGGGATACAACAAATCCAAAATTTATTATGCAGTATGCTGTGCGGGAAGAACAGCTTTCGCCGATTCTGCACAGGACGAGCTTTGAGTCAGAATCTAGGCAAGGAGAAATGCGGTTGTTCGAAGTCTATCCGGGCGTTCAAGTTTGGAGTATCGATTTTCATATGGAGAGACTGGATATTCAGCCGTTGGAATCGTACGGTCGTGCGTGGTCGGTTGAGGAGCTTGCCATGCGGCTGCAAACGACAACCGACGATATCAAATGACAGATGGAATTTCTTGAACAGATGGGATACCTACGCTAGGTGATGAGCTGTGGACACAGTTGCCAGGGATGTTCTGGAAATTGTGGCTCTGGAATAAATCTGGCGGGACTCCCGGCATTCTGGGAATTGACAACACAAAAAAAGATAAAACGAAAGCGGCTGCATGTGCGATCGCTTTTGTTTGTTGGAAAAGTGATCGGATGAGGTTTTTTCTGTTCAGCAATTAAACGTAGGAAAATTTGCAATTATGTGGCGAATGAACTTGCCTTTTGTGCCATGAAGTGATAAGATGAAAGAAGTTAGACGAAGCTAATTGCTGCTGTTTTATGAAGATAGGATTAGTGGAGTTGATCTGTTGGTGGTGAATGAGATGAAAGACAAAAAGGAACATCTGCCTGTGTATGGCGTGGGCCCTATTTATGGTATGGGCATTCTTCTTGCTACAGTCGTAGGCATCGCTTTGTCGTGTATGGAAATCGTGCCTGTAGCAAGTTTTTCAGTTACGAAAATACCATTTATCATAATAGGAATTCTTATTACAGTATTGGGATTTGTTATTTGGTTTAAGGCTGCATTTCGAATCGATAAGTACATTGTGTCAAATGAATTGTGTACCGATGGAATATACGCTGTTGTAAGAAATCCCTGTTATTCCGGTATTATGCTTATGTGTACAGGAGTACTGTTTATTGCAAATAATCTGTATCTCCTGATTTTGCCGTTTGTTTACTGGATTGCTATGACGATCCTCATGAAAAACACAGAGGAAAAGTGGTTATATGAATTGTATGGTCAGGAATATCTGGATTACTGTAAAAGAGTAAACCGATGCATTCCATGGTTTCAAAGAAAATAAGAGGGAAGACAGAGAGGAAGAAACCATTCGATCTGCGGAGAGAAAAATGGAGGAATTTTATGCACATATATTATGAGAAGAAACAACCAAAGCTGAAAAAGGATATAAATGGTCTGCTGAAATACATCCGCACCGAATTAGAGAAGGATACAGAGAAGCCTTATCAGGAGATTTTTGAGGAAATCTGGAATTACTATGTTGATCAGCTGCTGGAGCGTTTTCCATATATTGGCGGAGACGATGTCAGTGGAACCGCGAATCTGACTGGCGCTTATTGCTTTGTCGCCATGGGTGAAGTGCTGAAAAAATATGGCCATGAATTAGAGCATATCGGCCGGCTTATGACGCTAAGCTATGAGAGAAAATATAAATCCATGCCCGCAGTCGTCCGAATGATTATGGGAAAAATATTTAACAGTCCGAAGCTGATGACCAAGATGTTTCAAAAGAAGGACGCCAAAAATGCAGCAAACGCAGCAAAGTATCCCGGTAGCTTTGAAACGAAGGTGCAGACACCCAATACAGAATACCCCTTCATTTATCACAATCTGGTTTGTCCTTTGAGCAATTTTGCAAGAAAATACGGGTATGAGGAATATATGCCTTATTTGTGCAATCTGGATTATGTGATGTTTGGCATACTGGGAGCGCCGCTGTATCGTACGCATACCTGCTACAAAGATGGCGATTATTGTGATTTTGCTTTAAAACCGGGTGCGCGTATTCTGGAATATTGGCCGCCCGTTTATGCCCAGAATAACGAATATAAATAAAACGATCATAACCACCATTTCAGTAAATCTGAAGTACCAAAAAATGGTTTAAGTAGCCGAAAGGGCTTGTTGTCTGTGAAGGGCAGTGGCAAGCCCTTTAGCTTTGCCTTGATACGACGGTTGTTGTAATAGTCCAGATAATCAATCAGTTCACGCTTAAAGTGTTACATAGACAATTTCCAGAGCAGAGTACGCGATATTGATGGAAGCATAACACGTTGGTAAAGTGGCATCTGTTTTTACTTGTTCAGCAGGCGTATATAGTGATTTGCTTCGCGCAGAACATGATCTGCCAGAAGCGGCAGGATGATTGACCGAATTTCACAGGCCTCAATTCCTTTGACACCAGCGGTCTTGAATTCCCTAAATTTCAGCGTTTCTTTCAGTGATTCCTGATGAATCATTGATTCGTTATTCGCTGCTCTCGCCCGCGACAGCAAGGATGCGTACTCTTCAGCAAAATTGTGGGAGGCATTAACCAATTCATCCTCAGCCGGATCCAGCAGCCCGCGGATGAACATCGCGTGTTCCATCATGATCTGATTCCAGAAAATCTCGGTTTCCCGCATGGACTGACCATCCAAATCAACCCCGCGTTCCGCATTTGACAGGAATGTCTGATAGAGTTTTGCCTCCCGGATAATATGCTCGATCAGCAGCGGATAGTTCATGGTAAACATAGAGCAGTTAAGCATTCTATGCAGGATTTTTTCCTTGAATCCAATGAGTCCGTTTAACAGACGGAGTGCCGTTTGATTCAGCTGTTTGATTTGACGGAACAAATTGGGCTTGATACAGGCGGGATCGCCACAGCGCAGCCGGGATTCCATCCTGGTAATTTCCCTGTCGATTTGGATGCCAGTAAAACTTTGCGTCTGCTTTTCCGCATTTGCAGTGAACTCTGTTACAAGCTCGCCGGAGGACAGCACACATCTGTCAATTATACCATCGCTTAAAAAGATGGAGCGTCGCAACAGCTTTTCGAATTCCCGCTTGTAAAACTCCGCTTCTTTGGCAAAATCTTGATTCACAGGTGTGAAACCTGCCTTTAAAAACAGCGCGTGTTCTTTCATGATGCGCGCGAAAAACAGGTGCAGCTCCAGAGATAAAACAATGTATTTTTTCATGTCAATCAAATTCGGTTCCCCCTTATTGTGTTGTCAAAATCAGTGTATGTATTCGCCTCTGCGTTTGTGAGGGGATGACACCATCCTTAGTTCGACAACATAAGATAAAATGTACGGTATTTCCGCTATATTGGTTATCGTATAATTTATCACGAGGAGAGCAGCTTCATGTTGGAATTATCTAGATATCCCGACACGAAACAAGTCCGGGTTTATGATATAGAAGCAATTTCAATTCCCATTGTTTATAACAAATTTGGAGACCACGATCCCAATGGGCTGATGTATGTGCTCAGGCAGGATTCCGAACGGATTCAGAGAAAAGCGAGAGAACTGTTTGACCTTCCCACGCCACAGCCCTACGAGGAGGTTCGCCCTTTGGTCATCCGGGCCAACGTAGGCGATACCGTTCAAATTAATTTTGAAAATAAGCTGGACCGCCGGGCTTCCATCCATGTACAGGGACTCCCTTACGATGTACAGACCTCAGATGGCGCGAATGTAGGGCTGAACCTGGATACTACCACCAGCCGACGGATTCAATATGTTTGGCAGGCGGATAAAGAAGGGGTCTACCTGTTTTCCGATATGGCCGACACCAGGAGCAGTGAACAGGGGACAAATGTGCATGGTCTGTTCGGCGCCATCATCGTGGAAGCGGCAGGATCCTCTTGGACGGACCCGGTGACGGGAGACCCCCTTGATAGCGGTCTGTTCGCAGACATTTCCCATCCTGCTAAGCCGGCGTTTCGGGAGTACGCCGTGTTTTTCCATGACGAGTTAGAGATTAACACCAAGGACGGCCAGCCGCCTGTAGACCCTCATACGGGATTGCCCAACGGCACCACGGCAATCAGCTACCGCTCTGAGCCTATGCGCAATCGTCTTCCTTTGGATCACGATGGCGATCATGCGGACATTGACGAGGACATTTCCATGAGTTCCTGGGCCTATGGCGACCCTGCGCCTCCCATTCTTAAGGCATATGTGGGCGACCCATCCAAAATACGGCTGATCCACGGCGGCATCAAAGAGACTCATGTGTTCCATTTGCACAACCACCAGTGGCGGCTGGAGCCGGACGACCTCAAATCCACCATCATTGACTCCATCTCTATCAGCCCTCAGGAGTGCTATACGCTGGATATTCTTTATGGTGCAGGCAGCCAGAATGGGATGATTGGAGACGCCATTTTCCACTGTCACCTCTATCCGCACTTTCACGAGGGTATGTGGACGCTGTGGCGGGTATTTGATCGCCTTCAGGACGGCAGCGGAACCTATCCGGACGGAACTCCGATTGAGGCGCTAATGCCTCTGCGGGATCGGCCATTCCCGCCGCAAAAGGATGACCAGCATCCCGGGTATCCTAATTTTATCAAAGGGACATTTGGCGAAGAGCCGCTCCAACCGCCGCTGGGCGTGCTTACCAAGGACGGAGAGCCGACGAGAGATCCCTCGCCGCAGGAAGAAGCAAATTTTGTGGAAAATTTCGCGCCGGGCGCTTTGTATACGGAAACCTGCCCCTGCGGTGCAGCGGAGCCTGTAAAAGTATTTGAAATCGCAGCGGTACAGGCGAACCTTATCTACAATGATTTTGGTTGGCACGACCCTCAGGGGCGCTTTTTTGTTCTCAAAGAGGATATTGAACAGGTTGGCACACTGGATGAATATCTGGAAAGAGTGGAATGTGGGGAGATCCGACCAGAGCCTCTGGTCATCCGGGCAAATGTAGGCGACTGCATCGAGATCCGACTGACTAACCTTCTGCCGGAGTATATTGAGGCTAGCCCCTTTCAGTTGCGGACACTGACTGATATTGTCGGATACCATATCCATTTGGTAAAGTTTGACACGATCGTGTCCGACGGCTCGGCAAATGGTTGGAATAATATTGCCGGCGCCAGACAGTATGAGACACTGATCGAGCGTTTCTTCGCAAACGAAGAACTGCATACTGTCTTTTTCCACGACCATCTGTTTGCCAATATACACCAGCAGCATGGAATGTTCGGTGCTTTGATCGTAGAACCAGCCGGTTCTGTTTTCCTCGATCCCAAAACGGGGATGGAACTGAAACACGGTACCAAGGCAGTCATCCGTACAGCAGATGGCGAGGCTTTTCGTGAGTTTGCGCTGTTTCTTCACGATTTCGCCCTGTTGTTCGACAGGGATGGAAACCCGATCAACCCGCCAGAGCATCCCGGATCCGATGACGACCCCGGTGTTATGGGCATCAACTATCGCTGCGAACCCATGCCCGAACGGTTAAACATCTGCGACGATCCTGCCCATATTTTCAGCTCTTTTGTATACGGAGATCCGGCTACGCCTGTTTTGGAGACCTATCCCGGTGAACCCATCCGTATCCGCTTGTTGGATGGTGCCCATGAAGAACAGCATGTCTTCAATATCGCGGGGCTGCCCTGGCGGAAAGAGATCGCGAATCCAGTCTCGCCCTTGGTGCAGGCTCAGACTATCGGTATTTCCGAGGCATTTAACATCCACATCGACGAGCCCTACGCGGCGGGTGATTACCTGTATTATTCCGGAGGAATTGACGATCTGTGGCTGGGCTTATGGGGAATTATCCGGGCCTACGCTGTACCGCGTAAGGATCTTCTGCCGCTGTGCGGCATGCGACCGATTGCTGCTACGCAGTCGCCGCCGCCCGGTGCGGTAGTTCGCAAATTTGAAATTGCTGCGATTCAAAAGGATCTCATTTACAACCGCTTTGGCGACCATGACCCAGAGGGTCTGCTCTTTGTGCCTCTGGAACAAGCGCACGATGTGATGTGTGGCCATCGCATGCCAATTCCGTTGATTCTTCGGGTAAATGCAGGTGATTGGATCGAGGTCACGCTGCACAATCTGTTTGACCCCGATATTCCGATCCAATTCCATGAATATCCCTCCGTGCCGGTGGACTTCCCTCATGTTCCCAGTAATCGGGTATCTTTGAATCCACAGTTTTTGAAGTACGATCCGATCGTATCGTCCGGGATCAATGTGGGATACAACCCGGTGGAGCAGACAGCCGGGCCTGGAGAATGCGTTAAGTATCTTTGGCATGCAGACCGGGAATATGGGACTTGTCTGCTCACTTCCTTTGGAGACCTGCGCAATCATCGTTATCACGGTCTGTTTGGCGCCGTGATTGTTGAGCCACCCCAGGCAAAGTATTACAGCAGCATCTGTCCTTGCGAGGAGAATCACAAGGAGGAGGCTGTCATTACCGCGCCGGGAGTGGAGACTTTCCGAGAATTTGTCCTGTTTGCTCACAATGGCATCCGGCTGCTGGATAAAGACGGCAACTTAATTAAAACGACGGAACAGGACGGTGAGGCAGATGGTCATGGGGCACCCGACCATGAGGACACCGGGGAAAAAGGCTACAATTATCGCTCGGAACGATTCTTTAACCGCCTCAAGCGTGTCCCGTTGATTGAGAAAGTATTTGACTCCAAGGTGCACGGCGACCCGGCAACGCCGCTGTTTCAGTCTTATACCGGCGAACGGGTAATCATCCGGCTGCTGATGCCGGCGGATAAGCCGAGAAATATCAGCTTTGTCCTGCACGGACACCGTTGGATAGCCTACCCGGAGGATCCCTTTATCCGGACAATTTCCGTTCAGGGGGCGATCAGCGTGGGCAATGTATTCAATATTGAACCGGAACGCACAGATTGCCCTGGCGATTACCTGTACCGCTCCGGCTCCCTGCGGTGGGATGTCGAGTCAGGGATGTGGGGGATATTCCGCGTCGTGAATCGGAACATTCGGTATCACTGCGAGACGGTCTGCCGGCGTATGCGGCAGTGGTGGAAGAATAAATGAAAAATAAATGTTCTCTCTGAACGGGAAGTTTTTATTATTTCTTAGAAATCCAGCCTGCCAATATAATAAAGGATTTTACTTTTTCAAACAAAAAGAGCTGCCCTGTGGAGCGATTCCACGGGGCAGCCGTTCATTTTTGTCGTTAAGAGAGATAATCACCTGTGTCGTGATGGTTGTACTGTTTCTTAACCTTAAGTACAATCGAACCATCCGGCTGGGGGATTTCCTCAACAATCTGATATTTTGTATTGCTGCGATCCATCTGTGCTTTATACTGTGCGATTTCATTTTTCACAGCGGTAACAGCTGCATCATGCGGCATATCTTCCTTCAGCAGGAAGTGTACAGTCTGCTGTAAACAAGCTGCTCGAATTCGTTTCATGGTACAAATTCCTCCTTTTTTATACGGATATTGTACCATTTTTTAAAAAATACGCGCAAATGAAATTTTTCTTGTTCAGAAATTTTTGTACATTTTGCGCACTGTTTAACAACTAATATTTGTGATTTTCGTTAATTAAATATTGCATTATACCGGTGAATGATTGCAGCTTATCTACTCATTCAAAACCATCTGCAACAGCCTGCGCAAGCAGTATAATTGCATATTTTATATCCGAGATGCTCGCCATCTCATTCGGCGAATGGATATAACGCGTTGGGATACTGACTGCACCAGCCTTTGTACCGCCTGCGGTGCGTTGGATCACGCCGGTATCGGTTCCGCCAAATTCCATGATCTCCCGCTGTACCGGAATGCTGGATTTTTCTGCGGCACGATACAGTGCATTCCTGACATCGTTGTCACAAATGACAGAACGGTCCATGAGCTTTATTGCCGGACCAGCTCCCAGCTTTACTGCCATTGGATATTTACGTTCCGGCATGTCGCCCGTATCGGTGACATCTACAGCGATTGCATAATCCGGCTGTATTGCAAAAGCTGCGGTCTGTGCGCCGCGCAGGCCCACCTCTTCCTGTGCAGTAAAGGCAACATATAGATCACAGTCGGTTTTTTCCAGCTGTGCCATTGCGCCGATCAATGTCAGGCAGCCAATGCGATTATCGAGATATGGGCCGCAAATGATATCTCCCTGCGTAAATGGCTCGCCGTCAAATACAGCAAAATCACCGACTTGGATGCACTGCTCTGCCTGTTTTTTATCCGCTGCGCCGATATCAAGGAACAGGTTGTCAAAGCCCAGCTTTTCATAGGGAGTTTTTTCTTCAAATGAGATCACGCCGCGCGTACCATTCTGAAAGCGTACACGGCAGTCGATCAGATCGCCAAGCATCAGACCGCCGACCTGTGCAAATCGCGCAAAGCCATTGTCATCAATATGCGTGACAACGATACCGATCGAATCCATGTGAGCCGCCAGCAGGACTTTTTTTCCAGTGCCCGCACGGTGATAGATCAAATTGTTCATTGCATCCGTTCTGTGATCCCAGTCACCGATATGCGGGATTGTATCTGCAATCAGCTCCGTGAGCACTTCGATGATATCTGCTTCTCGTCCAGATGGGCCAAATGTGGTGGAAAGCCCGCAAAATGCCTTATAAATATCAAAATTCATTGTTATCCTCTCCCAAATACTCCAGGAAACGGCGGGCAAGCGCCAGCATGCCGTTCATGTCCTCTGTTGCTGCTACACTGGAAGGCGAATGGATATACCGTACCGGGACAGCAAGACCGCCTGTAATGATCCCTTCACGTGTTAAATGGATTCGTCCGGCATCCGTACCGCCTGCAATGCGGTGCTTGGTCTGCCAGGGGATCGCGTTGCGCTCTGCCAGCATACGCAGTGTCTCAAACATTTTCTGGTTATAAATTGTCGAACGATCCATAAAAGGAATCACAACACCGTGGCGCAGGCTGCACACCCGCTTTGCCTCATCAATTTCAGCAAGGTCTGCTGCTGTTGTACCCTCCAGCACAAGGCAGATATCAGGATTCAGCGCAAATGCAGCACAGCGTGCACCGCGCAGGCCGACTTCCTCTTGCACAGAGAATACAAACCATGTGTCTACTGCGGGCTGTTCTTTTAACAACGTCAGCATGACTGCACAGCCCACACGGTCATCAATTGCCTTTGCCTTGAGCAATCCATCGCCAAACGGAACACATGCGGAATCAAATACGCCGTAGGTTCCCAGCGGGACTTTTTTCTGGGCGGATTTTTTATCCGATGCGCCGATATCGATATACAGATCTTTGGTTTTGGGCATGGTTTTACGTTCTTCCCGGGTGGTCAAATGCACTGCTTTAATGCCGACAACACCGCGGACATTGCCAAACAGGACGCGTCTGCCGATGACAACGCGCGGGTCTACACCGCCGACAAAGCCGAATTTTACACAGCCATCTTCGGTATAACCCTTACAGATGATACCAACTTCATCCATATGCGCTGCCAGCATAACAGTTTTATTGATCTGTTTCCTGCCTTTGCGCAGCACCATCAGATTGCCGAGATTGTCCTCCCGTATTTCATCTGCAAACGGTTCTGCTTGGGTGCGGATATAATCATGTACAGCGTCCTCGTAGCCGGATGGGCCGGGCAGGCTGCACAGCTTTTGCAACAATTCGATCATGTCCGTGTCACCTCCCCATGAAATGTCCGCAGGAATGCTGCAAGCAGGTCACTGACTGCCGCTACATCTGATAATTGAATGGTCTCAATCGGCGTATGCATATATTTTAGTGGAATCGACAGCAGCCCCATTGCGATACCGCTGCGGACGACCTGCATCTCCCATGCGTTGGTGCCGGTATTTCCTTCCATCACTTCAAGTTGATAGGGGATATCTTCTGCGCGTGCGGTTTTTATCATCTGGTTGGTCAATCCACGGTGCAGATTTGGCCCCATACCGATCAAAACACCGCCGCCAAATTCAAATGCATCATCCGAACCGCTGTCCGGTGTCTTTGCGTGGCTGACATCAACAGCAATGCCATAATCCGGCTGTACGCGGAATGCAGCGGTCAGTGCACCGAGGGAATCTGTCTCTTCATGTACAGAGCCGCATACGACGATATTAACATCCAGCTCAGCGTCCTTTAATTGACGCATTGCCTGTACGATCGCAACAAAACCGGCGCGGTCATCCAGGCATTTGCCGGTCAGCTGTCCCTCTGCCAGCGCATAGGGAGGCTGGGCGAATACGACCGGCGTACCGATCGGAATCACCGGCTTCGCATCCAGCAGACCAGTGTCGATCAGCATTTCATGCATCGGAACAGCTTTATTCTGTTCTCCGGCTGCCAGCAGATGGGGTGGTGTACACGCGATCACACCATATCGTGGCTGTTCCGTCAAAATGGTCACTTCTGCGCCCAGCAGCATACGCGGATCAATGCCGCCCACTTGGGTAAAGCGCAGGAAACCGCCCTCTAGCACATCGGTCACCATAAAGCCGATCTGGTCGATATGTGCATCCAGCAGGACGGTTTTCGCATTCGGTTTGCCGCAGCTCTTCCAGCCAAGTACACTGCCGCACCGGTCAAGCGATACACGGTCGCAATATGGCGCAAGCAGTTTTTTTGCTGTCCGTGCTGCATTGCCCTCAAAGCCGGTCACACCGTCTGCACTGCAGAGCTGTGTCAGCATTTCCTTCACAGTTTTTTCCTCCTGAGAAAAATTTTTTTGCATCTATATTATACGCGCCTGTGCGGATTTGTACAAGTGAATTGCATAAAAGCATCAAATATGTTACACTCTTACTATGATACGGACTCAAATACATTATACGATTCAGCCAGAGCATGCGGGCAAGACTGTGGAGCGTTTTCTGCGTGCACAGGGCTTTTCCCGCCATCTGGTGATCACAACAAAATATCATAAAAATGGCTTGCTGCTGGATGGAATGCCCGTCCGTTCCAATGTCAGGCTGCAAGCCGGACAAACCCTGACAGCAGCTATTTTAAATGGCCCGCCCAATGAAAATCTTTTGCCGGTTGCTCTGCCTCTGTCTATACTCTATGAAGATGGTGATATCATTGTCCTCAATAAGCCAGCTGGTATGCCGGTGCATCCGTCACAAGGCCATTACGATGACACGTTGTCCAATGCGCTTGCATATTATTACAAACAGTTGGACGAGCCTTTTACAGCGCGTTCAGTTGGACGACTTGACCGTGATACCTCAGGTGTCATACTGTTTGCACGTCACGAATTGTCTGCCTGTATTCTGGCGGAGCAGATGCGCAGGCGGGAGATCCATCGGGAATATCGAGCTGTCTGCACCGGTATCCTGCCGGAAAGCGGCAGCATTGATGCGCCAATCGCGCGTGCGCATGACAGCACGATCGAACGTGTGATTGATTGGGAAAGAGGGGAGCGGGCAGTCACACATTATAGACGTCTGTCAGTCCACGAAGGGTTTTCTCTTGCCGCTGTACGATTGGAAACTGGGCGCACACATCAGATTCGTGTGCATATGAAGCATATCGGGCATCCGCTTCCGGGTGATTTTCTGTACAATCTTGATTACAGCCGGATCGGGCGGCAGGCACTGCATTCCTACCAGCTTGCGTTCCGGCATCCGATCACCAAAGAGGAGATGGTGTTCATGGCACCAATTCCCGCGGATATGCAGGTATTTTTTCGATGACAAAATAAAGAAATCCGTTTGCCTGCGCAAAAGCTGCACAGATAAACGGATTTTCCGTGTATGTCTATTTAGCGCAAAAAAACGTCGCAAGCGATATGCTTGCGACGACGTGGTCGAGGTGGCGGGACTTGAACCCACGGCCTCTGCGTCCCGAACGCAGCGCTCTACCAAACTGAGCCACACCTCGATATGCAATTAAAAAGAAATGGTCGAGGTGGCGGGACTTGAACCCACGGCCTCTGCGTCCCGAACGCAGCGCTC
>JAUNWG010000047.1:0-5818 GCA_030540435.1 Eubacteriales bacterium | reverse complement strand
TACCAAACTGAGCCACACCTCGATATTTTCTTTGTCGCCGCGTTGTTTATCTCGCTGCAACGATAATTATTATATCAGCCAATCCCTGCATTGTCAACATTTTTTTTAAGATTCTGCGAAAATTCTTCCTGTAACATTTAACATAGAAAAACAGCGTAAAAGCTGCGTTACAGGCGGAATAAATAAGGAGAAAATACGAGACAAAGCATATAAAAGGTGGTAAAATAATGGATGGAAAAGGAGGGAGACTGCGTTGGTTTAGGGACGGATATTGTTGAAATCGAACGAATCGAACGGGCAATGCAGCGTCCGGTATTTTCCAAACGTATTTTTACAGAATCAGAACGCGCATGGCTGAAAACAAAGGGCAGGAATATGCCGCAGTCGGCAGCGGGTTTGTTTTGTGCCAAGGAAGCAGTGGCAAAAGCGCTCGGCACCGGCTTTTCTGATGGCTTACGCTTCTGTGATATTGAGATTGGCCATACAGAGCAGGGGATGCCGGTTGTCGTGCACCCACATAAGCAGTTTTTATTGAGCATTGCGCACTGCCAGACCTATGCTGTTGCCACAGCAATTCTGCTGGAGGAAGGGGAAATACATGCAGAAGATTGATTTTGCGTATCTTAGCGCGCATATTCATCCGCGTGAGCCAGAAAGCGATAAAAACACGTATGGCAGGGTGCTTGCCGTCTGTGGCTGCCGGGATTATGTCGGTGCGCCATATTTTGCGGCGCAGGCTGCTGTGCGCACCGGTTCGGGAATCGTCACGCTTGCTATACCGGACTGTATTTATCCCATCTTAGCCGGGAAGCTGAATGAACCAACCTTCCTGCCGCTGCAAACTGATGCAGATGGAAAGATTACAGCAGATAGCCTGCCCGATTTAAATCGCCGTGCGGCGATTTTGGCGGGGCCGGGACTTGGTATCAGTGACGGTGTTTCACAGGCGGTTCAGACGATCATCTGCCAGGCAGATTGTCCGGTTATTATTGATGCCGACGGCATAAATGTCCTTGCCGGGCATATAGATGTATTGGAGAAAGCAAAGTACCCTGTTGTTTTAACACCGCATCAGCGGGAATTTTCACGCATTTGCGATATCCCGCAGACGGGCAGTGCGGCGGAAGACGCCGCAGCTTTTGCGGAAAAACATCGCTGCATCCTGCTGCTCAAGGGCCATCAGACTGTGGTTGCCGGAGAGGGACAGCTTCTGCAAAATATACATGGCAATCCGGGCATGTCTAAGGGCGGCAGCGGGGATGTATTATCCGGCATTATCCTGTCGTTATTGGGGCAGGGCGTTCCGCCGCTGGCTGCTGCTGCCTGTGGCGCATATATCCACAGCAGCGCCGGAAATCTGTGCGCAAATGAAATCGGTGAATTTGGCATGACGCCAACGGATATGCTGTCTTATATCCCACGGGTACTCAAACCGCTGAACTCCAGGGAGTGGTAGCTGTTTGTTTCGACGCCTGCTCTGTGGCGTATCCATTGCCTTGCTGCTCTGCGGCTGTTCTGCCGTGCGCAGTCCGGAGGAAACCGCCGCTGCGGTACGCGATGTCTATGCTGCTGCATCGGATATTGAAATTGTCACAGAGATTACTTCAAACTTAAATGAAGAAACAATGGACTATACGATCGGATATTCCTACGAAAAGCAGGGGGATACTGCGTCTGCGGTTATGACCGTGCTTGCGCCGGAATCCATCGCCGGTATCACGGCGGAAATATCCGGCGACGATTTTACTTTTTCTTATGGAGATACGGAGCTGGAAACTGCAATGCCTGATCGCAAGGGCTTGACTCCGGTAGATGCGACGACCTATTTGCTGTATGACCTGATGCACAGCGTACCGGAACAGGTCTGGCAGGAGGGAGAACTGCTTGCGCTGCGGTATGAGAGCAAGACTGAGGAGGGAAATGTTGTCAAGGAAATATATCTGCATCCGGATTCGTGCGCTTTAGCCGAAGCTCGGATTTATAATAATGGAAATCAAATCCTGCGCTGCACATTTGAAACGTGCACGCTGGATGGAAAGTGAGATAGATCAAATGGAAACCCCAAAGACGACCAGCCGCTGCTGGGCGGAAATCAATTTAAACAATCTGGAATACAATTTTAAGCAAATCCAAAAACGTGTAAAGCACATTGCCCCGGCGACCAAGATGCTGGCAGTTGTAAAAGCGGATGCCTACGGACATGGCGCGGTGCAGGCGGCACGAATACTGGAGCAGGCGGGCGCGGATTATTTCGCTGTTGCGACAGTATATGAGGGGGTTGAGCTGCGTGAGGCGGGCTTCACCCTGCCGATTCTTGTGCTCGGCTATGTCGGTGATGAAGATGCGCCGCTGCTCGCCCGCTATGATATTGCAGCAGCACTGTGCGACAGAGCTGCTGCGCAAGCCTTTTCGCAGGCAGCACAGGCGGAGGGAAAGCCCATCCGCGTACATATTGCCCTGAATACTGGTATGACACGTGTTGGCTTTGAAACACGCAGTACAAAGGAAAATGTAACAGAAATTTTGGAGGCACTTGCTCTGCCGGGGATCCAACCGGAGGGCATCTTTACGCATTTTGCTGTTGCAGATGTTACAGGCGGTGAGGAATTTACTGAGCTGCAGTACCGCAGATTCCTCGATATGTGTTTGGAGCTGGAAAAGCATGGTATCAATTTACCATACCGCCATTGTGCAAATAGCGCCGCGATCCTGCAGCATGCGCAGACCTTCACTACAGATATGTTTGCAGACGGCGTGTTTAATATGGTGCGTGCGGGCATTATTCTGTATGGCTATTATCCAGATAGCACGACACGGCAAACTGTCCCACTCAAGCCTGTCATGACGGTAAAGGCGCGCATTGCACAGGTGCGGGATATTCCGGCGGGTGATTCCATCGGCTACGGGCGCACGTTTACAGCGGACAAACCCATGCGTGTGGCGGTGTTTACAATCGGCTATGCGGACGGTTATCCACGCTGTGCAAGCAACCACATTTCTGTTGTGATTGATGGAGAGGTCGTGCCGACGGTAGGCCGTATTTGCATGGATATGGCAACAGCGGATGTAACCGGCATGGATGTAAAACGTGGGGATGCTGTGACAGTTTTTGGTGAAGATCAAATTACAGCAGATACACTGGCAGATGCCGCAGGCACGATTTCCTATGAAGTGTTGTGCGATATTGGTAGGCGCGTCCCGCGCATTTATGACAGAGACGTGTCGACAAAAGTATAATTGACATTCAACCGCTGCCACTCTGCGGCATATGATGTGAGAAAGAGAAAAATATTCATACGATGCATGACTAAACCGTTGGATTGCTGGGGAAAGTAACAGTAGCAGGAGGGAACAGTCTTCCATCCTGAAATTCTTTCCTTCGGAGTGTGATTACATTGGATCATCATGTCAAACGCGGAGATATCTATTATGCTGATCTGTCTCCGGTCGTCGGCAGTGAACAGGGCGGTATGCGCCCGGTACTGATTGTGCAGAATAACGTGGGAAACCGTTACAGCCCAACGGTGATTGCCGCCGCGATTACATCGCAGGTCAACAAAGCGAAGATGCCGACACATATTTCCCTTGGTGCGCGGAGCTTTGGCCTGACGCGCGATTCGGTTATTTTGACCGAGCAGATCCGCACGCTGGATAAACGCCGCCTGCGGGAGAAAATGGGTACGCTGGACGATTCCCATATGGATGAGGTTGACCGCGCGCTGGCAGTCAGCTTTGGTTTGACAGCACGGGACTGACAGTTTTGGGCTGATGTTTACATAAACACCAGCCGAAGAAAAACAGAAGAGTGATAAATCTCCCCTGTATGGCATATGCTGTGCAGGGGAATTGTTTTGCCATGATACAGGGGAGGGAATACAGGTGGAGATAACCCGCGACGGTGCAGCATGGGGGACAATGGAAATTATGGAACATGGAACGCAGGTGCAGTTCCATGCATCCGGTACGTTGCCGCGCTATGGGGAGATCTTGCGCGTGTGGGGGATGCGGGAAGGCTGTCAGCCATTGCTCATCGGTGTGGCAGAGCCGGACGGAGAACGGCTAGTGGTAGACCGCACGATGAGCAGACAGTACCTGTCTTCGCTTGGGTATGATATGCTGCCGGAATATTATACTGCCGGGACACAGCCGCCGAAGAACGGGAAACAGAATAGTAGTGATCCGCTGATTGAACAGGCAATGGAACAGAAAGAGATCACGGTTCAAAAACAGGAGGATATCCTTCGTCTTTCCTGCCCGTTTGCCGGGGATACGGCATTCCCGCTGGCATTTATTTTTTGCTGTTGTACAGTGAAAGATGGTACAGCAACCGTGCTCTGGGACAGAAAAAAGGGCTGCCCCTGTACGGACAGCCCCGGAATGGGATAAGATAGTTGTTTACTTAACGATCATCTTGGATTCCATATAATAGCGTTTCTCATGCGCTTCGCCCATAGAGAAGGTTTTGCGCGGCAGGACGCCATCGATGATAACCCCGCGGAACAGGTCATTTTTCTCAATGTCCGGCAGGAAGAATCCCATATTGCCCTCTGCCGTGCCGAGGGAGGAAACGACATCGCTGCCATGAATATAATCGATGCGTGCCTCTGGATGTTTAGCGAGATAATCATCCAGAAATGCCTGCAACGTGCCGAGCGGAATGCCCCATTTCGGTTTTTTCACCGTCAGCGTGCCGGTCTTATCTGCAAAGCAGAAACGAACAGTATGATTTTCCGGGTCAACCGCAGCAACTTCATCGGAAATGATGCACTGGCAGCCATTTGCAGCGTAAAAATCAACAGCATTGTTCAACAATTTCGCGGGCTCGACATTGAACATAACGCGATGGATCGGTTCGATAATCAGGCTTTCGTCGTGGATGTTGACGATCTCACACAGCGCATAGCGTGCCGGATGGTTTTCCTGTTCCTCTGATGTCAGCGTCTTCTTGACATCTTCCCAGTATGCCTTTGCGGTAGCCATGGAATGGTTGCCATCGCCGACAGCAAATGGCAGAAGCGGCAGATCCTCAGTCAGACGATATTTTTGGTTGAACAGTGTGCGGTCATTTAGTGCGTCCATAGCAGCGATCAGGGCATCTGTCATGTCACCCTCCGGGATGAACCAACCGTTGATATGACCGCCATTCTGCATCAGATCGGTGTTGTAAACCTGCTTGAGTGCAGTGGTTTTTTCAAACATGGGCTCAATGACGGTGCGATCAGGGTCGTCAATGAGCAGCATGATGTGTGGAACTTCGATCGAAGCGTTTTTGCGGATCTTCAGGCGCGGTGGGATGCGTTCTACAACTGTTTTTTCGGTCGGACGAACGAGTGAGCGTGAGCCCACAGTATATTCATAGCATTCCAGATCAATGGCTGCTACAAGTCCGCGACGCGGAACTTCACCGCCGGAAAAACGTTCCGTCAGAATAAAGCCTGCCGGAAGCTCAACCAGTGTACCGTCAGACAGGTACTGCTTCATGGTTTCATTGATGGTTTCCGTGCGCTGCTCGACGTCTTCGTCCTCCAGATAGACCTCTGGAAGGGTCAGGCGCAGAGTGGACGGTGCATCACCGACAAGCCTGTCGGTTTCTGCCCAGTATTCCGGCTGGGATGTATACTGGTCACATGCGACAACAGCCCACTTATTCAAATTGATGCCATCTTTTGGCATTAAAATTTTAGGTACAGATACGCAGGACATGTATTTGCCTCCAATATAAATAATCTTCTTTTTTATTATAGCTGACAAGCCGCTGGGATTCAAAATAAAATATACTTTTTTGTCAAATACCGGCATTGTATACAAAAGCCCTGCC
>JAUNWG010000145.1 GCA_030540435.1 Eubacteriales bacterium | reverse complement strand
CCGCTGACTCCGAAATTCATCAAGGATCTCCACTACCAGCTGGTCTTTGGCACGGTGGATGACCGCCGGAAACGGGTCGCACCGGGGCAGTACCGCAGCCCCAAATCCTCCCGCAGAGTACCCTTCATGCTGCCGGCAGATCAGGTTAGCTCCAAGCTGAAGGAACTGATTGCGGAATATGAAGCGCTGACGGAGGTGGAGCGCCGGGACATTCTGCGCTTCCATGTGGGCTTTGAACGGATTTTTCCCTTCGAGGATTGCAACGGCAGAATCGGTCGGCTGATTCAATTCAAAGAGTGCCTGCGCCACGATGTGATGCCCTTCATCATTGACGACAAACGGCGCAACCGATATCTGGAAGGACTCCGGGAATGGGACGATGATCCCGGCATTCTCACGGAAGTGGTGATGGAAGCCCAGAGCCGCTTTGATGCCCAGATTCAGCTGCAAAACCTGTCGGAGCACCGGTACAATTTCCTGTCGGCAGGCGCTATGGAGGACTGATTATGAAGATTGAGTATATCCCCGTGGGGGACTACTGCATCCCCAATCTGGAGCTGCCCCAGGAATCCCGCCCCATCGGCAAATGGGGCAGAATGCACCGCGACTACCTGGAAACATACCATCCCATTCGCTTCAATCAGCTCATCCTTTCCGGCACCCTCTGGACATATCTTGCCGACCTGAACGAACAGGCGCAGGCGCGTATGGACACGCTGATGGAACAAATGAAAACCGCAGAGGGCGTTACCGAGAGCCTGAAGGACACCGATCCGATGGCATGGGTGCAGAGAATGAACAGCATCCGAGCTAGGGCGGAGGAGATCGTCCGGGAGGAGTTGATCTTTGTATGAATATCAATGAATTTGTTCGTGATCTTAAATCCTATGTGGAGTCCCAACCCTCAAAGAGTGAGAACGGTGATGCAGAATCTTTACTGGAGTTGTTGTTCGATGCTTATGTGGATTTCAACGGCTTCGATCGTGAGACCATCCGAAAGGACTTCCATGATCTTTACGAAGCCATGAATGGCAAAACTGTCCAAGAAATGGATGAAATCATCTATCCGGTATGCACCCTCTGCTGGGATCATGAAAAGACAGGGTTTCAAGAAGGTGTCAAAGTCGGCATCCGACTGGCACAAGAGGCCAATATCGCATAGCAATTAGCTCCAATGATATGGATGACCCTCTGTTCAACAGAGGGTCATTTTCTATGAAGCAGAAAACCGGCAAGAATACCTTGCCGGTTGGATTTGTGGTTCTACTTGATTTCTTGCTCAAGATCGTCAAAGAGTTCGCTATCGAAAAATTCTCTGAGACTGATCTCTAATCCATCGCACAGTTTCTTCAGAGAAACAACACCGGGATTTTTGCTTTTCTCATTCTGCATACTGTAGATCGTCGAAGGTGAAACACTGGACACGGTTCCCAAAGCATTGATGGCCATATCCTGTTCTTCACATAGTTCAAGAATGCGCTTTGCTACAGCTTCCTTGGTATTCAATTCACATCCCCTCCTTGCGATATATCGTAACTTTAGTTTACCTAAATCTGCGATAAATCGTGTGGGACATATCGCAAATTTTAGAGAGATGCCTTATAATTACGATATATCCCATAAAGGAGGTGCTTTTATGCCAGCATGTACATTCTTCGGACACCGGGAATGCCCGGATTCGATTAAAACCCAATTAAGGGAAGTGCTGATCGACATAATAACCAATCATAATGTAGGTATGTTCTATGTGGGCAATCAGGGTCGGTTTGATGCAATTGTACGCAGCGCTCTGCGGGAACTGAAGAAAGAATACCCCCAGATCAATTAAGCCGTTGTGCTGGCCTACATGCCCGGAAAGCAAACGGAGTATGACGATTATTCCGATACCATGCTCCCGGAGGGGATAGAGTCCGTGCATCCTCGCTATGCAATCTCCTGGCGTAATAACTGGATGCTCCGGCAATCAGACTATGTTGTTACATACATAACCCACTCTTGGGGTGGTGCGACACAGTTTGCTAGAATAGCCGCTAAGAACGGTAAAAAATATATTCTCATGTAAAATACAGCTAACAATATCCCCCAATGCCATTGCAATGTCATAGCAAAAAAGCTATAATTATGCTGTATTACATCATTATATGATGAGGTGTTAAAATGATTTTTGCAGAAGCGATCAAATAGATTCGGAAAAATCATTTTTAAGCCAAGATTCTTTTGCCAAAAAAACGGAGTCTCATTTTCTACGGTTACTAGATGGGAAAACAACAAGTCAAAACCAAACTTTTCAGCACTTAAGAGGATAAACCAATTCTGTCAAGAACACTCGATTGATATCAAAATTACTGAAGATATCATTTATTCCAGGAGGGATAAAGATGCCCAAAATCATGGAGATCATTGCCAAAGAAACAAACGGAAAAAGTTATAATACAGAAAAATATAGTTATGACAGTGTTGGTGTTCCCTCCTTTGATTACGACGACAGCGCTGACAGAGTCATGAAGTGGAAAGAGTCTGCCGAAACGGAATTGCACAGAAGGGCTGTTTCTCTGGTGGATATTGTTAATGACATTAATGGAAAAACTCCATTGTTTTCATATTTCCTCGACGGCTCAAGACATGTTTACAAAGTCGATGACATTTCATATAACAAGAAAGTATACCCAGTCGTTGCAGGACAAATAGGTGTCAGCTGTTGTCGGCGTGTAAATAAGCAAATGGAGCCAGAACGTTTCTACAGACGTTTAGTAATAGCCTTACCAAAGGTAAGTTATCAGGATGGATGGGGTGAAGAGGCTTTTTTTGCAGCAAACGTCAAAAAGATAAATGAAAGCCCTGATCTCAAGCGTTTTGGCATAACCTTTGATAAAATCCTACCGTACCGTGAACCCAATGATAAGCGAAAAGGGAAAATCGAGGACAATGGCATTGCAGTCATCCAAGACTACATGATGGAATCAGAAAAAGAAATGGTTGCTGAGTTAGCCCGAAAAGGGAAACTCAACCAAGACAACTATTTACTCAAAGATGGCTCTTTGGAATATACGGATGATGTTAGAAACGAGAAAAACACCTATTCCCTGCAGAAAATCAAACATAACTACCGATGGGTTGTCGGAGTTTCAAAATCTTTCAATCCGGAAAGCTTGATGGACCATCAAGGAAAACCCAATGCAAACTATATTGCGGACTTGCCACTATTCCACAGAACACCAGCAGCACTCTATTCGAATCAGGAATTTCTTGGCGACGTAAAATTTGCTGTTTGGTATGTTCGTATTCGAG
>JAUNWG010000144.1 GCA_030540435.1 Eubacteriales bacterium | reverse complement strand
GTTTCCGCCGGTGTCTCAGTCTCTGCCGGTGTCTCCGGTTCGCCCAGCACATCGTCTTCGTTCAGCGTTTCGACTCCGGCAGTCACTTCCGGCTCATCTGCCAAACCGCCCGCGCTTGCAGAAGCTGGCACAACCCCCACCAGAAGCACGACGCACAGAAGCATTGCAATCAACCGCTTTAGTTTCATTTCTTACTGTTCTCCTCTCTAATATTATTTTTCTGCTATAGTATGGAATTCATTCAATCTGTAGACGAAGGCCCCTGGGGATTTTGTTATGGTAAAGCTGATACAAAAAGCTGTACTGCACGACATTCAGCCGCTGAAATCTTTTGATCACTTGTGGAAGATATCCAGGAATCTGTTCTTTTTGGGTACAGCTTCAATGACGGTACCCGAATTGTTGTTTTTCAATTCTTCATTCCGCCCCCCCAACAGTTTCTGCTGCTGTCTTGTAAGCTCTTTAAGTTCTTCGATCTCAGCTTTCAGATTCGCTATCTCACGTTCATGCTCCAGGCATTTCCAGAGCTGCAGTTCGTTGATGCTCGGCAGTAGCTTTTTATCCGTGAGTGCATCTTTCAGCCATGCCCTGCTGCGATCGATGATGGGATTTAGCATCGAATCGACTTTGGAATAATCAATTCTCGCCTCCAAAAGGCTTCTTTCCTCGATTTGGCTGCTTGATTCTATTACGAACTTTTCAAGTCCTGCCGCACTGCCAATAGTATCAAAACGCGCCTTACCTCTGTGTGCATTCACATATGCGATTACCGGTTTCTTAAAGATGATGGCGAAACAGAAGCCGTGGAACGAGTCTGCGATAACATATTCGGAATTACTGATATAGTAGAGCCAGTCTTCGATTCTAAGATTGAATATAATATTTGGGTCATCACGCAGTTGCGTAACGGCCTCTGCCTTGTTTCCCAATCCATCAACCGCAATACGGTATGCAAGATTATTTGCCTTGGCAACGAGCTTCACAGCATTCAGCTTGTCCTCAGTGGGATCAAGGATATACGCAAATAGATAAGGTTCGGTTTCTTTCTTATTTGAAAGTGCAATAACCTCTTTGTAAGAGTCCATGTCGCAGAGGAACACTGGATCCATTACCCATTCTGCCTTGCAGTTAAAATCTCTCTCGCATATTTGGACTCCGCTTTTTTCTCTGACAGAAACTGCGTCAAATCGACTCATAAAATAGCTGACTCTGATACGAACATTTTCCGGATAGGATGACCAGTCGCTGCCGAAGGATGTGGCGTATGCGATCTTCCTGCGGTCCTTGTTGACAAAGTTGAGGAAAAAATACCCGAAACCCATGTCTTTATTACACCACCAGTTCCACAACTGATCGGAGCCAACAACGAAATTTTCGCACACATCATTAAATCGCGAAAAATTCTTCTCGCTTGTGATCTTGCTGATATCGTAAAAATGCCTTGCGAATTGTACGCCGTAGGAATTCTCCGCTTTACTCGGCCGGATACCCGGATGCTCTAGCATCAATACAGAGTAGCCCATGTTTTTCAGAGTGCGGTTGATGGCAAAGCAGGTCAATGCACTTCCATAGTTTTCACTGTCCCACCAGCCCACATAGCCGATATCGTATTTCCGCCGGTTGGCTGTAATATTATACGCTTCCGTGAATCTCATTTTTTCCGCGTTTTCAAAAAACAGCTCTCTGCGCGGGTGTGACTTTGTCGGGTGAATGAGTTGGCCGTTTCTGGTTTTAGCCAGTTCAGTGACAGCGTTGACCTTTTCCTCTTTGCAGAGTTCGCACTCTTCGGATAGAGTTTTAAATATCTTCTTCGCTTTTTCAGAGTTTACAAGGACAAGGCTGGTTCCTTTTTTGTCGTTGCAATCTGTGTCAATTTCATCAACGCCCCAGAAATCTCCCAGTGTGAAGTCTCCGATGCGTGTGATCTTTGTATACCGGCAGTCAGCGCAGCATTTTCTCGTGATCATACCGCCCAGGAAACCCTTAAAATACGGGTCGTGATAGCAGTTATCTCTGAACTGGCTGCCATCAGCAAAGAACAAAGATGTGGCTGTTCCCCATCCCCAATATTCCTTCTCTCTGAAGTCCACTTTTGTCAGCTTTCTTCCGTTGGATATCTCGGATAAGTAGCTACGGTACACCTTTGGTGACGGCGCACCGTGACAGACGATATCTGCCGTATAAAGGTCGGCGTATCTTTCTCCGAGGAAAGAATACAGTCCTGCGATTTGGCACGGACATCCTGTAAACAGAACCGGTGTTCCTTTGTCAAGGAATTCCTTTGTCTTTCTGTATGCAAGACCTGTGCTGCTCTGCACATATTTCGAGCCGCGCAGCGGCTGGAGTTCTTCTTCCGATGTGGCATAAGCAAACTCAACAGTTTCATAGTTTTCTCCGTACACAGCGCCGAAAACCACGCCGCCTTTGGAAAGAATCTTTCGCGCAAGCACAGTAAACATGCCACCCGATGAACTGACGAGTCTTGTTTTTTGATCTGCCCACACCGCATAGCACTGCGGCGTATCATGGACTTTCACCGGTTTAAGTACCGGACACGCGCTCTGGCATGCCCCGCATAAAATGCAGCTATCCAGTACTGACGGGAAAAAGAAGCCCTCTCTGTCCTCTCGCATTTCTATTGCATCTTTTGGGCATTTATTATAGCAGGCACCACAGCCAGTGCATTTTTCATGCGGAACACTTTTTATTGTTTTGTCGTTCATGGTTTTTCCTCATTACAGCTTCTGCAGTTTATTCCATAATGTTTTCTTTTCCAGAGGCAATTCCTTACTATATTTTGTAATGCCGTGCAAGTCGATAATTTGCTTCAGGTCTTCTGCCAGTTCTTTCTTTCTATCAATCGGTTTTGAAATCAAATCCTCTGCTATATATTCCATTATCCATCCAAGGAATTCTGTTCCGTACTCTTCCAAGAAACCGAAAGAGTCCCAATAAGCACCAAGACGATTCACAACGCCTATATGCCATTCTGCCTTTTCGCTGTATTTTTCTTCAATATTCTGCATCAAAGACCCTTTTCGTCCAATACGGTAATGATAAAGGCTATCAGCAATAAAAGATATATGCTTAGCATGTGGGAACACCATAAACTGAAATAGAATATCTTCTGCAAATTTCGCTGTCTCATCAAATTCCAAAGAATGATTTTTCAAAAAAGAGGAAGAAAAAGCCTGACGCCAAACAAAAGGCTTTGCACCCGGTATATCAAACAGAATATAGGGCTCAAACTCGTAAAAGCGCTGTGTCCGCGTATATAGAACATTTTGTAGCC
>JAUNWG010000143.1 GCA_030540435.1 Eubacteriales bacterium | reverse complement strand
TTTTCTTTCCGCAGTATTCCAATACGCTGCGCAGTACCAGAATGATAATCGCGATCACGACCAGAATGGCCGACATGGCAAATGCTCCTGTGAAGTCATAGCCCTGATACAGCAGCTCAATATACAGCGGCATGGTATTGGTCTTGCCACGCAAATGTCCGGATAGGACGGATACTGCACCGAATTCGCCCATAGCACGTGCCGTACATAATACAATGCCGTACAGCAACGCCCATTTGATATGCGGAAAGGTTACCCGCCGAAAAATTGTCCAGCCGCCTGCGCCCATCAGGGCTGCGGCCTCCTCCTCGTCTGTTCCCTGCGCAGTCAGCACCGGAATCAATTCACGGGAAATAAATGGGAAGGTAACGAAAATTGTCGCCATGACAATGCCCGGTACAGCATAGATAATCGAAATGTTGGCGCTTTTCAGATATGGATACAGGATGCTCTGCCGTCCATAGGTCAGGACAAAGACCAGACCAGCAATGATCGGAGAAACTGTTAACGGGAGGTCGATCAGGGTAGAAATGACTTTCTTTCCCCGAAAAGTGAACTTTGTAATGCACCATGCAGCAAACAATCCGAAAATTGTGTTGGTAATAACCGCAAGCACGGTAGCTTTCAGCGTTAACTGGATGGATTTGAATGCGTATTCATCTGTGACCGCTGCCAGAAATGGCTGGATGCCTTCCCGGAATGCTGTGATCAGGACATAGATCAGCGGCAATATCAGCATGATGGTCAAAAACAACGCGCTGACTATGATCAGCAGCCACTTCACTGCACCGGAGTCATTTCGTTGATTCATCATAGTCCCTCCTCACTGGATACCGCTGACGATTTTAGATGTACGGCTCTGAATCACCGCATTGATAAACAGAATCAGGAACGCCGCCGCAAGCATCACCAGTGCAATGGAGGTCGCGCTTGCGTAATCATATTCCTGCAATTTAGACATGATAAGCAGCGGAGTGATCTCGGTATAAAACGGCGTGTTGCCTGCGATAAATACAACGCTGCCATATTCGCCAAGGCTGCGGGCAAATGCCATCGTGAAGCCTGCGATCAGCGCTGGCAGGATCTCCGGCAAAATGACCCGTCGGAACGTATATGCTCTGCTTGCACCCATAATACTTGCCGCTTCTTCATATTGCGCATCGACTTTTTCCAGAACCGGCTGCACAGAACGTACCACAAACGGGATTCCAATGAACACCAGCGCCAGCGTGATGCCAACACGTGTATACGCAATATGAATACCGAATTTTGCAAAGAATCCACCGATCCAGCCATTATCTACGGTCATATGCGTCAGTGAAATACCGGCTACCGCTGTTGGCAGTGCAAATGGAATCTCAATCATGCCATCCATAATGCGCTTACCTGGAAACTGGTATCGAACCAGCACCCATGCGATAATCAGTCCCATGACTGCATTGATGAGTGATGCAACAAGTGCAGTCAGGAAGCTGACCTTGTAGCTCGCCACAACGCGCTCACTTGTAACGGTTTTGATAAAATCTGCAAACGAAAGATGTGCGGAAAAGATAACCAGAGAACACAGCGGAATCACTACGATCAGGCTCAGGATCGTTACGGTCACGCCCAGCGACAATCCGAAGCCGGGAATCACCCGCTGTTTCCTTCTTTTTCGTTTCATTTCATGTATTCCTTTCTGTGTTCACACGGAGGGCAGGCATTTCAGCCTGCCCCATATGTCTTAATGCTCTTCGTAAATACTGTCAAAAATGCCGCCGTCGGCAAAATGTTTTTCGGTTGCTTCCGTCCATCCGCCAAAATGAGCGATATCCGTCAGCTCAAAGTTATTGGTAATGATCCACTTGCCATCCTCCGGCACTTTGTTAATCGTCTTGCTGTCACTGTCAGAGGTGTATTCAGCCAGAATATCTGCATTGGACGGACGATAGAAGTTATCCGCCTCCAGACGCTGTGCATCGTCAGAATACAGGTAATTCAGATATTCTGTTGCAACGTCACGGGTCCCACGCGAATCAACAACTTCATCCACGATGGCCACTGTCGGCTGGCACAGAATGGAAACAGATGGAACAACGATCTCATATTCATCCGGATATTCCTCAAGGGATAGGAAGGCTTCGTTTTCCCACGCCAGCAGGACATCACCCTGCTTGTTCTCGACAAAGGAGGTCGTTGCACCGCGTGCGCCGGAATCCAGAACCAGTACATTCTGGTACAGCTTTTTCATGCTTTCGGCAATCTGGTCTTCACTCTGTCCCTGCTTCTCAAAGTAGTACCATGCAGCAAGATAGTTCCATCGTGCGCCGCCAGAGGTCTTGGGATTCGGTGTGATAACACCGACATCGTCACGAAGCAGATCATCCCAATCCTGAATGTCCTTTGGATTGTCCTTACGAACAAGGAATACGATGGACGAAGTGTACGGCGCGCTGTCGTTGTCAAACTCGCTGGTGTAGCCATCCTCGATCAAGCCGGCATCCCGGACTGCATCCACATCGCCCTCCAGTGCGAGTGTCACAACATCAGCCTCCAGACCGTTTGCAACCTCCAGAGCCTGTTTTCCAGAGCCGCCGTGCGACTGGGTAATTGTCACATCCTGCCCGGTCTGTTCCTTCCAATGCTCCGCAAAGATTTCATTATATGCCGCATACAGCTCACGGGTCGGATCATAGGATACATTGGTAATTTCAATCGGCTCACTGCTTGCCGCTGTCGCAGAGCCGTTCTCCGTGCCTGCTTCAGCAGTGCCGCCGCAGCCGGACAGCAATCCAACGGATAATGCAAACGCCAATAAAACGGCGGTTGTTTTCTTTCTCTTATTCATAATAGTTTACCTCTCATTTATGTCGCATGTTAATCTTCGTATGTATATATATCAGTCTGTGCTGTCAGCGACATCGCATTCGCAGACTGGAGAGGTCATAATAATAGCGGTCAATATACTGCAAAACGCTCACCCTTTCGCTTCGTATTTCCTATATTATAAGTAGGATTTATATGTTTTATGTTTGCTATTATATCTATCTGAACTTCCCAATACAACCCCTTTTTTCCAATTGCGAAAAAAATCATGGATTATTTCTATTTTCTGAAATTTTTACAGGTTTTCTCAGCTTAATGCCGTGATTTTATGTAACGTAGGGGCGATTTCCACCATGAAAAATCCCCGACAAGCAGTTGGCTATGCTTTGTCGGGGAAAAATTAGATCTGATAGTCTATCTGATTTTGATGGCGGAATTGTGACAACGGAACGCCATACCGCTGTCGAAACATACGAGAAAAATAATTGGCATCCTTATAGCCCAGTAGCGCGCTGATCTCATAG
>JAUNWG010000142.1 GCA_030540435.1 Eubacteriales bacterium | reverse complement strand
TAAATATCCTTGAATTCCGATGAGTATCCTTTTCCGAAGCAAACATTGTAAGGAATCACTAAGCCATCGGAAATGATCTTGTCTCTGAAAGGAATCAGCGTAGCTTTCAGAAGTACGGGCAGCGGTCTGTAGAAGAACATCTCTTCCCAGCTAGTCATGATCCCGTTAACCATATATACTTCTTCTGTGTCAGTCGAAATAAAAACAGAACCCTTTTTCAGATGCCTTTCCAGCATGAATTGTCCCGATATGCATTTCTTCCAACCTGAAACAATGCTGCGGTGATCATCAGACAGCATATGATCTGCCAGATATTCCTCAATCACATCGGTATGTTCCCATAAATAATCTGCAACGATCTTTACCTCATTCGGATCCAATTCTTTGACACCGTGCATTTTTCTAAGGTTCGCATTGACCTTGTATTTCTTGTTTGTGTAATCCAGCAGCGGAAACCACAGCTCATAGAAAAGCTCTGCATCATTCTGATTCAATGTCATTGTTTTTGGTCTCCTTCCATGGAAATATGATGGTACCCGCAGGCTGTGAAAAAAGCTCTGTCAGATATTTTTCGGCATCCATACCGTTTGCCTGTGCTGTGGAGATCAGCGAATAAAGAATCGCTGATGTTTCGGCACCGGATGCTGTATTGCTGAAAAGCCAGTTCTTACGCCCGACTGTAAAAGGTCGTATGGCATTTTCAGCACGGTTGTTGTCGATGGGAATCTCTCCGCTTTCAAGAAATGTGTAAAGATATTTCTTTTCATTCAGTGCATAATTGACAGCCTTGCCAAGATTGCATGACGAACTGACTGGAATGCTTTCCAGATATGCAAACATTTCATCCAGAATCGGCTTGACCTTTTCCAGACGCTTTTCATATCTTTCTTCCGCACTACAGTTTTCAAGAAGATGCTCTTCATGATAAATCCGATCGCAGTAATTTACAGCCTTTACCGCAGCAGATGTCTTATGCAGCTTTTTATCCTCCGGGATCAGCTTCACAAACTTTCTTCTGACATGCGTCAGGCATCCGCATCTTTTTACCCAGGTGACTGCATTGTATCCTGCATATCCGTCGCAGATCAGATAGCCGAAAAATTCTTTCAGAAATTCTGCCGGATTCTCACCCCGTCTGTTGTTCTTGTATTCAAAAACAACAATGCTGCGGGCATTCATTTTTCCATTGCAATATACCCACATCTGCGAGGTTGTTGTTTCTTCCTGCAGCACCTGAATATGCGTTTCATCGGCATGGATGATCTTTTCCGAAAGAAGAATTTCTGTCATTCTTTTGACAACAGGCAGACACCACCTCTGCGCAGCTGTCATGATCCAGTTGGACATCGTTGCTTTCAGCAGCGGTACATTCTTTGATTCAAAATCCTTCTGCTGACGGTGCAGCGGCACTGCCTTGCCGTATTTCTCATAAATAATATGGGCAAGCAGTTCTTTGGAACAGAAGCTGCCGGGAAAAAGCTGGGCAGGAGCCTCAGCACGAACGATATTACACTTCTCAATTTCCGTTTCGTTCTCTGTGTCTCTTTCCTCATGTTTTCCGCATTCTGTGCATTTTGCGGTTTGCACAATATGTCTGCGGATGAAAAACGAAGCAGGCATATATACAAGTTCATCGTAGGCCTGATCTTCTCCGATGACTTTCATTGGTGCACCGCATTTTTCGCACACCATATTTTCTACTTTGTGAAATTCTTTTTTGATCTCAAGAGCATTCATCCATTCATCGTGGGTGCGTCTTTTCTTTCGGGTATGGGCTGGTACAGCAACATGGTTTTCGCTTTTATCTTCTGTTTCTGAAATTTCCTCGTTTAACAGCGAAAGCTGAATCCCGTCTGCCATGATCACAGATGCCTGTTCCGTTTTTCTTCCGAAAATCTGTTTTTTCAGCCATGCAAGCTGCCGCTGAACATTTTCAAGCTGTTCTTCCAGAACGGACACCTTCGTATGAAGCTGGACATTTTCCTGTATAATATTTTCGATATTCTGCTGTGTCATACAAAAAAATCCTCCGTTCATGTTGATGATTTCATCATAACACAAACAGAGAATTTTTTCAATTTCATATGATGTCTATTCTGCGAATTTCTGCTTAATACAGCACACCACGGGTTCCTTTCTGAATGGCTTTCGGCTGTTCGATTGACAAGCCTTCCAACAGCCAGCGCGTCTGCTGCGGTGTGAGCTTCCGTGCTTCCAGTTCATTTCTCGGCCACTGAAAACGTCCGTGATCCAGACGCTTATACAGCATCAGGAAACCGTCGCCTTCCCACAACAGACCTTTTATTCTGTCACATCTTCTTCCGCAAAACAGGAACAAAGCTTTGCTGTATGGATCCATTTTAAGATGTCCCTGTACGATTACCGCCAGTCCGTCGATAGACTTTCTCAGATCGGTATATCCTGTGACAAGATATACCTGTATGCCCACTGCAAGTTCATTCAGCATAATTCACGCACCAATGCAGCCAGTGTTTCACCAGATATGTCGGACGGAAGCGTAATATTCAGACCGTTTTTCTCAATATGTATCTTGCTTGATTTTACAGGTTCAGGGGCACGGATAGGTACGATCTGCTGACTATGATCTTCACATAGTTTTTCTCTGACTCTCCGAAGATGATAGTAGTACGTTTTTTCATTCACACGATTCTGTCTGCACCATTCTTTTACCGTAAGACCGCTTTCGATCTGTGCGTTTACCTGTTTTTCCCATTCATCCCATTTTACATCACAATTTATTTCTGCGACAATGGCTGTTTCTGTTTCCCGCATTTCAATTCCTCCGTATCTTTGGCTATGCTGCCCGAAAGAGTTCCTTGGCTTCTGATGAATGCTCTCATCTTCTCTTTAGGGCGGCTTAGTGCTATTATACTTCAGCTTTGGCGGTTGGGGTAGTCGTTGGTTATTTGACGCTTACGCTCAAATCGCCAACCGCTGCCGCTGGATTGGACGGCTGTGGGGCAGGCTGCTGCATCGGCTGTGTGGGGGAAACCGCACTCTGTGGGAAATTCTGAAATGCCTGCTGTGGCTGTGTTACCGCTGTCGGTGTTCCTGTTGGAGTACCAAACGAAAATGCTTGCTGAGTTGCCTGTGCAGCCCCCCAGACGCCGCCTGTTGGCTGTGGTGCGGCGGCTGCAAATGGATGGTTGGCTTGTGGCTGTAACCGCCGCATCTCCGGTATCTGAAAATCGCCACTGCGGATTTTTGCCGCATCTGCCAAAAATGCCGGTTCGGTAAAGGTACCGCTTTTGCCGTCAATCGCATACTCCGCCTCCCGAAACAGCACGCCGACCAGCTTTCCCTTGAACACATC
>JAUNWG010000141.1 GCA_030540435.1 Eubacteriales bacterium | reverse complement strand
ACGGGCCGCTCCAATCGGGGCGGCTTTGTTGTGGAAAAAATTAGCCAGGAGGTGATTGTTTTGCCGGAACTGAAAAATAAACAGCATGAATTATTTTGCTTTGAAGTTGTATCCGGTAAAAGCAATACACAGGCTGCAATTGATGCTGGATATAGCGAGAAAACGGCATACTCAACTGCAAACCGGCTGTTGAAAAATGTTGAGATAAAAAATCGTATAGAAGAACTTATGGCGCAGATTGCGTCCGAAAAAGTTGCAGATGCACAAGAAGTCATGGAGTATCTAACATCGGTGTTACGTGGGGAATCGCGATCAAGTGTATTATGCCTCGCTGGTGAGGGTACGCAAGAGGTCATTGAAAAGCCTCCGGATGAAAAAGAACGCTTGAAGGCAGCGGAACTACTTGGCAAACGATACGGCTTGTACACGGACAAGGTTGAGATGGATGCAGATACAGATCTGTGTATCACGGTAGATTATGGAGCGAAAGATGCAGATAACAGTACAGGCTAACCCGTGTTTCAGGGAGCCGGATAGCAGTCGGAAGCGATACATCGTTATGAAAGGCTCTGCCGGTTCTGGTAAATCCGTAGATACCGCACAGCACTACATTCTGCGGCTGATGCAGGACAAGGGACGTAACCTTGTGTGCATTCGGAAGTCAGATATTACAAACCGTGACAGTACCTTTGCCGAACTGACCGGCGCCGTTCATCGGATGTTTGGCGGTCAGGGCGAAAAATATTGGACGATCAGACAAAGCCCGCTGATGCTGGAATGTAAAGCAAACAAGAACCGTATCATTTTCCGTGGGATGAATGATGAACGGCAGCGGGAAAAGCTGAAGTCCATTACCTTCCAGCAGGGTAAATTAACAGATGTTTGGATAGAAGAAGCGACCGAAATTACACAGGCTGACTTTGAAATCATAGACGATCGTCTGCGTGGCATTTTGCCGGATGGTCAATTTTATCAGATACGTATGACCTTCAATCCGGTTAACAAGAATCACTGGATCAAGAAGGTCTTTTTTGATATCCCCGACCCAAACGTGCTAACCCATCAGAGCACCTACCTGATGAACCGCTTTGTTGATGAAGCGTATAGACAGCGTATGGAGCGTAGAAAGAAGGTAGACCCGGAAGGGTATGTAATTTATGGCCTTGGGGAATGGGGCGAAATCGGCGGTCTGATTCTGCATAATTGGGAAGTCAAAGAAGTATCATCCGATTTGCGGGATTATGACGATGTGGCGATAGGGCAGGACTTTGGCTTTAATCATGCGAATGCTATTCTATTGTTGGGCTGGAAGGATGGAAACATCCACGTAATATCCGAGTTATACGGTCATGAAAAGGATACGTCAGAATGGATCCAGGAAGCGCAAAAGGCTGATCTACCGCGCAATGTTGCTATGTGGTGTGATTCTGCCGAGCCGGACCGTATCAAGACATGGCGAAAGGCAGGCTTCCGAGCAAGGGCAGTATCAAAGGAGCAAAACAGTGTAAAAGCACAAATTGACTGGTTGAAGGGCGGCACAGAGGACGGAAATTACATTGCCCGCCGTATTTTCGTGAATCCGTCCTGCACGAATACAATCAAAGAATTGCAGCAATGGAAATGGAAAAAGGACGAACGAACAGGGGAGTATCTGGATGAACCTGTTCCATTTCAAGATGATGCTATGGCGGCGCTCCGGTATGGCGTAGAAGGTTGGCGGAAGTCAGGAGGTGTAAGCGCATGGAAGTAAACAGCAAGACGATCAAGTGTCTGCTGGAAGGACACGGAAAATTTATTAAACACGCAGAGGAAGCAAAGCGATATTATGAAAACCGCAATAAGATCACGCGGGAAGGTACAAATATCTACAAAGACCCAAACACGGCAGAGGTGAATCCGCTGCGGCTGGCAGATAACCGCATTTCCCATGACTGGCACAGGCTGCTTGTTACGCAGAAGATCGGTTATCTACTGACCTATCCGCCGACGTTTGATATTGGCAGTGCATCGGCAAATGACAAGGTGCTGCAAACGCTGGGAGATGATTTTCCAGAGGTATCAGCTGCTCTTGGCGTTGATGCGTCTAATTGTGGTGTCGGATGGCTGCACTACTGGCGCGGGAATGATGGGACATTCCGATACCATATAGTAGACCCGACGCAGGTCATACCGGTGTTTTCGGACCGTTTAGGCTCTGAGGTAGTGGCTGTGTTACGGTGCTATACGCAATTAAATCCTGAAACAGGCTATATTGAGGAAATCAGCGAATATTGGGATGATCAGAAAGTACGATTCTACAAGAAGAATACGAATGGAAACTATGCATATTTTGACTACCCGGAGATCGGCGAGGAAATGGTTCACAAGATGGGCGCTGTGCCGTTCATTCCGTTCTACAACAATGGAGACCATATGTCTGACTTGATCCTGTATAAGGACCTGATTGACGCATACGACAAGGTTGTTTCCGGCTTTGCCAACGACATGGAGGATGTACAGGAGATCATCTTTGTTATCAAGAATTACGGCGGACAGGACAAGACCGAATTTATGCAGGATTTGAAAGCGTCTAAGCTCATCAAAGTCGATAACGAGGGCGGCGTTGATACGATTCGTGCAGAGATTCCGTATGAAGCGCGTGGAGCGTTTCTCGACCGTATCCGGAAGCAGATATTTGTCTCCGGCATGGGCGTTGACCCTGATCCGCAGCAGTTTGGTACTGCATCCGGTGTTGCGCTGAAATATCTGTACAGTTTGCTGGAACTGAAAGCCGGACTGATGGAAACGCAGTTTCGCAAGAGCTATGCGCAGCTGATTCGGGCAATCTGCCGGTATCACGGCATGTCTGAGCCTGCAAAGATCACGCAGACCTGGACGCGCAATGCGATTCAGAATGATCTGGAAACCGCACAGATCGCGCAGCAGTCTATGGGTGTTATTTCCGATAAGACTATTCTGAAAAACCATCCTTGGGTAGAAGATGCTGAGTCTGAACAGAAGCAACTGGAAAAAGAAGCGGCAGACGGCGAAAAGAAACAGGAGCAGTATAGATTCCCGGCTTTGAACCAGGAAAAGCCACCGGAGGCTGACCCGGATGAATAGCAAAGACTATTGGGTCAAACGCACGCTGCAGGTCAAACAGTCGCAGATCGACAAGGACGAACAGCTGTCAAAGAAGCTGGCGACTGAATATGAAACGCTGAAAAAATCCATCGACGACGAACTTGCAAAGTTTTATGGCCGGTATGCCACCAACGAAGGCATTACAATGGCGGAAGCCAAAAAGCGGCTCAGTAATGTTGAGCTGGAAAACTTCCGTATGTCGCTGGATGAATTTAAGGCGAAAGCATTGGAAGGTGGCTATGACA
>JAUNWG010000140.1 GCA_030540435.1 Eubacteriales bacterium | reverse complement strand
CCTTTCGCAGAAAGGTAGATTTATAGACATGAAATTTTTATTAAACATACTAGGCCTTGTGCTTGTATTTGCCATTTGCTTTGCACTCTCGTATAATCGCAAGGCAATCAAGTGGAAGAATATCGGCATTATGCTTGCAGTTGAATTTGTTATCGCATTTTTCATCGTTAAGGTGCCGATCGGACAGATGGTTATCACCACACTTTCGAACGGAATTACAGCAGTAATCAGCTGCGGCAATGAAGGTCTGTCCTTCGTATTTGGCGACCTGTTCACAGGCGGCTCCACAGGAATATATGTGTTTATTGTACAGAGCTTGGGAAACATTATCTTCGTTTCCTCTCTGGTAAGCGCACTGTATTACTTGGGCGTAATCGGCTTTATTGTTAAGTGGATTGGTAAGGCCGTTGGTCTGGTTACCAGAACGTCTGAAGTTGAAACCTTCGTAGCAGTTGCAAACATGTTTCTGGGTCATACTGACAGTCCGATCCTCGTTGCAAAATACTTACCGAACCTGACTGACAGCGAAATTTTTGTAATCCTCGTATCTGGAATGGGAAGTATGTCGGCCTCTATTCTCGGCGGTTACTCTGCGCTGGGTATCCCGATGAGCACCCTGCTTATCGCAAGTGCGCTAGTTCCGATTGGAAGCATCATGGTTTCCAAGATCGTATGCCCGCAGACAGAAGAAGTTGTATCTGTTGGCGAAGTTAAAATGGATAACAAGGGCAACAACACCAACGTTATTGATGCTCTTTCTGAGGGCTGCAACACTGGTATCAACATGGTAATTTCTATCGGCGCGTCCATCGTTGGCTTTATGGGTGTTATGGCACTGTTCGATATGATCCTTGGCGTATTCGGCATCAGCATGGCTCAGATTTTTGGCTACATCTTTGCTCCGTTCGGATTCCTGTTCGGATTTGAAGGTCAGGATATTTTGATGGCTGGTACCTTGTTGGGAAAGAAGTTGATCCTCAACGAGTTCATCGCATTCGGAGATCTGGCTGGTATGCTCAGCACTCTTGATCCAAGAACTGCTCTGGTATCTACCATTTCTCTCTGCGGTTTTGCTAACATCTCTTCTATGGGTATGTGTATTGGCGGCATCGGCGTTCTTTGTCCGGACAAGAGAGGCACCATATCCCGTCTTATCGTAAAGGCTACTCTGTCTGGTGTATTCGTAAGCATTAACAGTGCTCTGCTGGTAAGCATCGTTTCTCTGTTCTAATCAACAGGGATTAGATAATAATTATATGGTCGTAGAAAGGATTAAACTTATGGATCAGAAAAAAGTATTAAGCATTGTAGATCACACCTTACTTGGTGTTGATGCAACTTGGGAAGATATCAAGCAGATTCTTGATGATGGAATTAAGTATGGCTGTGCATCTGCTTGCATTCCAGCAGCATATGTAAAGGAAGCAGCAGAATATGTAGACGGCAAGCTGCCGATTTGCACTGTAATTGGTTTTCCGAATGGCTACAACACGACCGCTGTAAAGGTGTTTGAAACCAAGGATGCAATTGCAAACGGCGCAGCAGAAATCGACATGGTAATCAACATCGGTGCTGTGAAGAACAAGAGATTTGATGCCATTGAGGAAGAGATTCGCCAGATTCATGAAGCATGCGGCGATAAGATTCTGAAGGTAATCATCGAAACCTGCCTGCTGACGGAAGAAGAGAAGATTGCAATATGTGAAGTTGTAACCAAGGCTGGAGCTGATTATATCAAGACTTCAACTGGATTCTCTACCGGCGGCGCAACTTTTGAAGATGTTGCACTGATGAGAAAGTACGTCGGAAAAAATGTTAAGATTAAGGCAGCCGGCGGTATTTCCTCGTTCGATGATGCTGACAAGTTTATGAGCCTTGGTGCAGACAGACTTGGTACAAGCAGACTGGTAAAAATTCTGAAGAACACGGATACAGGTGCAGGTTATTAATTGAGAGAAAAGGTACCTTTCCTTTTGGTTCTCTCACAGTGCTCCTAATGATTCCAGTAGGAGCACTTTTTTATGATATTCAGAAATGAGGAATGGAACCATGTATTTGGAAGAATATAAGCGTTGGTGTGATACAGAACTGGAAGATTCAGCACTTGCAGTAGAACTTACAGAGATTAAAGACAATGATGAAGAAATCAAAGATCGTTTTGCTATATCGTTAAAATTCGGCACAGCAGGTCTTCGTGGTGTGTTGGGTGCCGGTTCTAATCGCATGAATATTTATGTGGTTCGTCAGGCTACACAGGGACTAGCGAACTGGGTCAAAAGATCTTTGAAGCGCTTCGTTTAGGACTTGAACTGGCAGAAAAAGAAGGCGCTGATCTTATGCTGGCAACGGATCCGGATGCAGACCGTGTAGGTATTGCGATGAAGTGCCCAGATGGATCGTATGAGCTAGTCAGCGGCAATGAAGTGGGAGCTTTGCTTCTCGATTACATTTGTGCAGGTCGAATTGAGACGGGTACAATGCCTAGGAATCCGGTTGCTGTAAAATCGCTGGTCTCTACTCCTCTCGCCGATGCCATTGCTGCTCATTATGGCGTAGAGCTTCGCAACGTTCTTACCGGCTTCAAGTGGATTGGCGATCAGATTGCACAGCTTGAGGCTGACGGTGAAGTGGATCGTTTTATTTTTGGATTTGAAGAGAGCTATGGATATCTGGCAGGTCCATATGTGCGCGATAAGGATGCCATTGTCGGTTCTATGCTGATCTGTGAAATGGCGGCATACTATCGCAGTGTCGGAAGCTCCATCAAGCAGCGTCTGGAAGAAATTTATGCGGAATATGGTCGTTATCTGAATAAGACTGATAGCTTTGAATTCCCTGGACTTACCGGAATGGATAAGATGGCGGGTATGATGGCAGAACTCCGAAAGAATCCGCTTACTGAAATTGCCGGAATCAATGTAGTGAAGGCTATTGATTATAAAAAGACGGAGGAAACTGACCTTCCGGCAGCCAATGTTATTGCGTATATGCTTGAAGGCGGTGCATCTGTTATTATTCGCCCGTCCGGAACAGAGCCGAAGATTAAGGCTTATTATACCACGCTTGGCCAGGATTTAGCAGAAGCAGCTGCGAAGAAGGATATGCTTGCGGTAGCTTTAAAGCCTGTTTTTGAATAAACAGGTGTCTATTTTTAGGAGGAAATTAATATGGATACAAGAATGATTATTGAGATATTTGGTTATATCGGATCAGCACTGGTTGTTATCTCGATGCTGATGTCCTCTATCGTAAAGCTGAGAATCATCAATACAACGGGCAGCGTGATTTCGGGTATTTATGCTGTTATCTGCGGTGCTTTACCATTGGCATTGATGAACTTCTGCCTCATTACAATCAATGTAATCAGTTTGTA
>JAUNWG010000139.1 GCA_030540435.1 Eubacteriales bacterium | reverse complement strand
GAAAACGGTCGATCGCTTTGGCAGAGCGAATCATAAAGGATTTCAGGCCCAGATATGGTTTCTACCTTCTCATGATCCCATTTTCCTTTGGACAGAAAATGCCCATAAGTGGTTCTGTGTCCTGCACCCAATTCACCGCAATCTACCATTTTTCCACTATGACCCTTCTGTGCCATAGCGAGAATCATTTCCTGAATGCGTCTTTGCGGCACGCTGGACAAAAAATTCAAGCCACTTTCATAAAAGTACTTGCGAAGTTCTTCACCGGCTGTTATACTATTTCCCATAAGGCACACCTTTTTGGTCTTTGTGGTTGGTGGTTCTTCCTCATTGTACCATATTAGGTGTGTCTTTTGTTTATTATTCAGATTTGCTCATTTAGAGTAAGTATGTAACAGACATGGACACGGTGAAAGGACTTGGCTTTTGCGTATCCATCGAGCACGCCAAATTCATGGCGGAGTATTTTCGTGCGGCAGGAATTCCTTCTATTTCTCTGGTTGGACAATCTGCGGATGAGGAACGCCGCACAGCAAAGAAGCGATTGGTCGATGGGGAAATCCGGTTCATCTTTGTTGTGGACATTTATAACGAGGGCGTGGATATTCCGGAAGTCAACACCGTTCTATTCCTGCGCCCCACGGAATCCCTGACGATTTTCCTGCAGCAGTTGGGACGTGGCCTGCGCCTTTCTGAGGGAAAGGACTGCTTGACGGTTCTGGACTTTATCGGTCAGGCGAACCGGAAATATAACTTTGAGGAAAAATTTGAGGCACTGTTGGAGAATACGACCCACAGTGTTCAGTACGAGCTGAAAAACGGCTATGTTACGGCGCCGAAGGGCTGCTATATCCAGCTGGAGAAAAAAGCGGCTAAGGCAATTCTGGATAATATCAAGAGTTCTTTTGGCATGAAATCCGGCCTGATTAGCCGTATTTCCACATTTGAAGAAGATAGCGGTCTGCCGCTGACTCTGGCAAATTTTGCGGACTATTACCGTCTGGATATCCGCACGATCTACGCAAAGAACAGCTTTTCCCGGCTGTGCGTTGCAGTGGGTGTAAAAGAAGATTTTGACGAACCGGTGGAAACTGCACTGACAAAAGCGTTTGGACGCTTGGCAGCCATTGACTCCCGCCGTTGGATTCGATTTCTGCTGGATTTACTGCCCAGGCTGGATGATGTGGATTTTGGAAAGCTATCGCCGATAGAACAGCGGATGCTGCAAATGTTCTACATCACCATTTGGGGGAAAACAGCGGAGGATTGGGGCAGCGATGAGGTGCTGGACAATCTGTATTCCCTGTCGGACAGCCCGGTTATGCTGGCAGAGCTGATGGAGCTGCTGCAATACAAGTATGACCTTATTGACTTTATTGATGCACCGGTGGATTTGGGCTTTGACTGTCCGCTGGATTTGCATTGCACCTACACCAGAGACCAGTTGCTGGTTGCCCTGGATTTTATGAATCCCAACAGTGTTCGTGAAGGTGTGAAGTGGCTGCCGGACAAGCAGATCGATGTACTGTTCGTGACGTTGAATAAATCGGATAAAGATTACTCCCCCACGACCATGTACAACGACTATTCCATCAACGAGGAACTATTTCATTGGCAGAGTCAGAGCACAACCACGGATACTGGCACAGTAGGTCAGCGCTACATTCACCACCGGGAGCGCGGCAGCAAGGTGCAGCTGTTTGTGCGGGAATTCAAATCCGATCTGGTGGGCGCTGCGCCCTATACCTTCCTGGGAGCGGCGAACTACGTCAAGCATACCGGCAGTCGGCCAATGAACATAACATGGAAATTGGACAATCCGATCCCGGCGAAATACTTGAAGAAAACGAATAAATTGGTGGTGGGATAAACATGGATCCTTTCCTTGCAAGAACGATGGTTGAAACCTTAAGCAAAGGCATCAATCCGGTTACAGGGCGAGCTCTGAATCAAAGAGACAGTTGTGCAAGTGAGGAAATACAGGACGCACTTATCGAAGTCCTTGAGCATTGTACAATTGAGTCGGTAGAGCAGTATATGGTTCGGATAAAAGAGGAACGGCAAGCTGCCCATGGGGAAAAGATGGCTCGAAATGCGCAGCGTTATCCTAGAGGTGGAGAGCCGTGGTCTCCGGCGGAAGAACAGGAATTATTATCGTTGCACAGACGGGGAAAGAGTATTTACCAGATTGCTGGCATCCTGAAGCGAACACCGGGAGCAATTGGTGACCGCCTGAAGAAACTGCAATGCCGTCCGATTTACCGCACAAGAAAATGAGGGAGCCAAATGCGTGTAAAGAAATATCACAAGCTAGTTCTTGATAAAATCCCCGAGATTATTGAATTATCCGGGAAAACCTGTGCAACAGAGATTCTTTCGGATGAAGATTATCTGCGGATGGTGGATGCCAAGCTGGATGAAGAAATGGCGGAATACCATAAGGATCAGAATATTGAGGAACTGGCGGATCTTATCGAAGTTATTTACGCTGCCGCCAAAGCTCGTGGCTATACCTTGGAGCAGCTTGAGACTGTCCGGACTGAAAAAGCGGCCAAACGAGGTGCATTCGAAAAGAAATTCCTTTTAAAGGAAGTAATCGAGAAATGAGGTGAAATCGTGCCCACCTATCATTCTGCCTCTGGCAGCGCTGCGGAGGATTTGTTTTTAGACCTATTCAGTGAGACGTTCGGAGCGGAAAAGGCGGGATTCCTCTACTCTCAGTATCATTTTTATGACATTTACCAGAAGAGCCGTTATGCGGATTTTGTACTGGAAAACGGTTCCCATCGGGTTGCTATTGAAATCTATGACGAAGCCTCGCATGATAAGCAGCTGATATCGTCCGGAAAATTCTACGATGACCTGCTGAAGCAAAACAGTATGGTATATCTGGGATGGGATGTTTACCGATGGGCGGTTCGCCAGATGCAGACACAGCCAGATGCGGTGAAGGATGAGCTTCAATTATTCTTGGGCAGTCATCCCCAGTTCAAGGAAATTGTGGACTATCTACCTGCCCAGAAGGCCAAAGCGCTGGACGGTGCAAACCTGGAGCTGAAGGAGCATCAGAAGGCTGCCCTAAAAGCGTTAGAGCAAATGCGAGACAACAGCGAAACCATTGCGCTTCTCTATCATGCAACCGGTACGGGAAAGACCACAACTGCCGTTTTGGATGCCAAGCGCTGTGGTGGTCGTGTCCTGTTCATTGCGCACACGCAGGAACTGGTGGATCAAGCGACAAAGCGATTCCGGGAGCTTTGGACAAATACTACTGTTGGCCGTTACTGTGAAGTCATCAAGCAACCCCGTGCGCATGTGGTTTGCGGCAGTGTCCAGAGTGTGGCACTGCATCTGGATGAGTTTAAAGATGACGAATTTGATTATTTAGGGCTTGCTGAAAAAGCGACATAAGTCTCCATAAATCCAAGGCAAAGTG
>JAUNWG010000138.1 GCA_030540435.1 Eubacteriales bacterium | reverse complement strand
TCTTGGGTGCTTTGTGATGGATATATGTTAGGAATTCGCTCACTCAGTTTGTGTGAAACATTCTTAAAGCATTTTTCACTGCTCTTTCATAATGGAAAGATAGCCATGCTTTTCGGAATAATGCTGACACAGATACGACATGGCCGAATCGCCCATTTCTTTCAGATTGCTCTGTAAAACACTGGCGATTGTTTTCCGAAATGCTTCAGTACTATTGCTTTCACACCACCAGCCAAAGCCTCCCTCAACAATTACTTTTCCAACATCGGTATTTGGATCGGTACAAGCGAGAACCGGCAGTTTCGCCTGCATGTAGGATAGGAGTCTACTGGGGAAATTAGGGATGGTGAATCGGTGATCCAGAAACAGCATTCCAACATCGCAAGCCCCCACCAGAGTATCGTAATCCTCTTTGGGCAAGCGCTGCATGAGCTTGAAATTGTCTTGCTTTTCGGTCAGACTGTACTGCTCCAAAACCGGATACTCCGTCCCATCACCCACTACCAGGAAAAAAGCTTGATTGTTTTCCTTCTGGGTTTTCATGCATTCAACCAGAAACGGAATTCCCTGAGGCCTTCCCAGATTGCCTCCGTACACAAATACGATTCGATCTTCCGGAATTCCATATTTTCTGCGGATGTTTTTTCTGGTCACAGCGTCAACGGATTTATCCACAATCTCAATGCAGTTTGGGCAGATACCAACCTTATGAGGATTTAACTCTGAATGGTTTGCGATAATATAATCCGCATTTGCCTGAGACATGCAGCCAATATGGTCGGAAACCGCATAAAGCTGGCGCTCTTTCCTGCAAAAGAATCGATAAATGATTCCTTTCACGCCGTGATCCGACATAATTCCAATATCAACGGCATTTTGTGGAAAAATGTCCTTCAGCATCAGATAGGTTTTGGCTCTGTCCCGCTCCTTGACATACTTTACAGCTCCCACAAAAGTGATGGGAGGTGTAGGATACAGGACCAAATCAAAGTGGACCTGACTCAGGTGTTTTTTGATGGCCGCGATAAATCGATATTCAATCAAAATGGTATTGATGCCCTTTTGCAGAAAGCTGGTTTTCTCAATCTTTCCGGTGGGAACACGGTAGATGGTGCTGTTTTCCTCAGCGATCAGCGTTTCGCTGCCTTCCGTAGGAGATAAAATTGAAACGTGATGCCCGTTCCGGATAAATTCCCGCAGCAGATCCGTATAAATATCTCGCTCGTTGATGGTGCTGTACTGCATGAGGCTTAAGAATAAAACATTCATACACTCCCGCCAATCCTGCGCACCATGACTTCGTTGTATTTCATCATATAGATGCCCTCTTCATACTGTCCAATGCGCCCATCATTGGTTTTCCCCTCGAGATTATTCACGATCAGTTCCATGTGGTTGCAGCCGCATTCATAGGCATGGGGATAACCGCCGCCAAAACGGGGATTTACCTCAGAGATGAAATATTCACCGTCGACCTGGAATAGATCAATATCAATCTGCCCGGTATATCCGGCTTCTTCCGCAAACTGTTTAATCAGTGCAAAGAGTTTTTCATCCTGGAAGGAAACCGCCTTGTCCGTCTCCCCCGCCCGCATGAGAATCTTCTTTTTGGTGAAAATGGAAACAACCCGGTGACTGTTCATGTCGATGTATACATCCGCGCCGATTTCCTGCCCATCCAGGAATTCCTGAATCATCAGACCGTCTGAGTGGGCAAAAAGCAGTTCAATCGTTTCCCGATCATATACTTTAGAGATTGCGATGCTGGCGCTTCCTCTTGCAGGCTTGACGAATACAGGATACTTGGCCTTCCCTGCTGCAACATCCGCAAAGAAAGCCTCTTTATCAATATAAGATTTGGCACAACGGTATCCATGCTCTGTCAGCCACCGAAACATCTGGAATTTATCCAGGGACATCTCGCATAACTCATAGGTGGATCCGATCACCGTTGTCCCCACCGCAGCGAACCGTTCCTTGTTTTCCGCCAGCAAAGAAAGCTCCGGGTCAATCAAAGACAACACACCGTCAATCTTTTCTTTCTTACAGATATCCAAAATAACATCAATATAGCCAGGTGCTGTCATTCTGGGCACAGTATAGAACTGATCTGATTCATAAATTGAAGGAGCAAGATTGCTCATATCGGTACAGATGACCCTTCCTTTGTCTTTCAAAGCCGCTTTAAAATACTGAACAACTTTGTTTCTGGTGCCGGAGCTTAAAATCAAAATATTCATATGATTATTCCTCAAGTATGGATTTCATCAGATAATCTTCCGGCCGCCAAGCTTCACGCACCTTTATGAAAACGCCATCGCGTTCCACATAGACATCAGGAAAATATTTGATAAACAGTGGTGTCAAGCACATAGTATACGCCCCGACCTTATCGTAGATGATACGGTCCCCGGGCAAAAGAGCCGGTTCTTCGATGGCTTCAAACAGACGGTCGTGTTCCATGCACGTGTACCCGCAGATAATCTGTTTTGGCACAATTGAAGAATCGGCGCTTCGTTCGTAGGAATGAAAATAAGAGGATTTGCTCATCAGCGGATCAATGCTGGTGCGGCTTCCGTCGGTAACCACAAAACGGTTGTATTGGGTGTCTTTGACGTCGATCACCGTGGTAACATACCGGACAGGCGCGCCAATCACTGCCATGCCAGGCTCAATAATGAGCGATGTCCGTCCTTTGTCAAATTGGGTGCTGAGGATATCCGCCATAAGCGCTATGTATTCATCAAATTGCGGCTTCGTAGGCAATCCTCCGAAAAAACCGCCGCCTACGTCCACGTAGTCCAGGTCAAGCCGAAACTCCTTTTGTATGTCGCAGGCAACCATGGCAATTGCGCGATAGATATCCAGGCCTCTGGATTTGGAGCTGGTATGCAGGTGCAAACCGGAAACGCGGGCTCCTTTTTCCTGAAGCATGGTCACAGCCTTTGAGAATTCTCCATTCTCGTAGCAGAACCCAAACCGACCACCTTCTTCCGGGCATTGGGACTGCCCAGGGCACATACGCTCAATATCAAAGTTAACTCGAATGCCAATGACTCTGTTTTTCCGAGGAAGTTCATCCAGCCAGTCGATTTCTCTCTCGGAATCGATATTAACGATGCAGCCATCCCGAATGGCCTCCAAAAACGTTTCCTTCGTTTTGATAGGACCATTGTAGATCAGATTTCCTTTTTTAACGCCCACCAGTTTCGCCAGGCGGTACTCCTCCTCGGAAACCACTTCGGCATAGCAGCCAAGGCGGTCAAAATGCCGGATGATCCAGGGAAGCGCATTGGTTTTGTAGGAATAGCCGATGATGAAATTACTCCAGTGCTTCTTCAGCGCTCGCTCCAGCTTTTCAAAATTGTCATCCAATGATTTTTGATCGATGACATAATACGGTGTTTTTCGTTCCATGGGGTCTCCTTAATTTGTCCCGTTAAAATCTTCCATGGTTTCACAGGTCCCCGAAGA